>CAMLPA010000041.1 GCA_946481605.1 uncultured Flavihumibacter sp.
TCCAGGCCAAAGTAGAGGGAGACCCGGAAGCGACCGTGAATGATTTTGGTAAGATAGAGGAAGCAAAAGCCGGCCAGCTGGCCTTTCTGGCCAATCCCAAATACGAGGAATACTTATATACCACCGGCGCCTCCATTGTAATTATCAACGAAGCCCAACAGGTGCGCCAGGCCGTGAACGCTACATTGCTGCGGGTGCCCGATGCCTATTCCGCCTTCGCAGCCTTGCTCTCCAAATACCAGGAGATGATGACGCAGCAACTTTCCGGAGTTCAGCAACCCTCTTATGTGGCCAGTACCGCTACGATGGGAGAAAATTGTTACATCGGCACCTTCGCATACATTGGTGAAAACGTAAAACTGGGCAAGAACGTGAAGGTATTTCCCCAGGTGTTCATTGGTGACAACGTAACCATTGGCGACAACTGCATTCTTCACCCCGGCGTAAAAGTGTACCACGGCTGCCGCCTTGGCAACAATGTGTCTGTTCACGCGGGAACAGTGATCGGCAGTGACGGTTTCGGCTTCGCGCCCCAGTCGGACGGAAGTTTCCGCAAAGTGCCCCAGATCGGGAATGTCGTAATTGAAGACAATGTGGAAGTTGGCGCAAACGCTACAATAGACCGCGCAACAATAGGTTCAACACTCGTAAAATCAGGCGCGAAACTGGACAACCTGATCCAGATCGCCCACAACGTGGAAGTAGGCAATAATACGGTGATCGCAGCCCAGGCCGGCGTAAGCGGCAGCACAAAACTCGGTAACAATGTGATGATCGGCGGACAGGCCGGTATTGTCGGACATATCCAGATCGCGGATGGCGCACGCATCAACGCCCAAAGCGGTGTAAGCAAAACCATCAAGACCCCGAACGCCGCCGTGACCGGAAGCCCCGCTTTCGATTATACCAGCGCGTTAAGGAGCCAGGCCCTCAGCAGGAACCTGCCCGACCTGGAAAAAAGATTAAAAGAACTGGAACAAGCAGTGAAAGTGCTGCTGGAAGAACGTTCCGTTCTCAACAGTGAAGGATAACCCGAGGAGCGGATGACCGCAACCTGGAAAAATCTTCAGATGAAAATAAAGGCCACCGACTTCCTCGCCAAAGAAGGGAAAAAGTGCAAACTGAGCAAATTCCCCACCGCTTACACCGGGAAAACACTTGATAAGGACGCCGGGGAAAAACTGCTCGAAAAAAGTAAGCAGCAACTCGCCAAGATGCAGGACATCCTGTATGCGCATGACGAATACCGCGTGCTGGTTGTACTCCAGGCCATGGATGCCGCCGGGAAAGACAGTGCCATCAAGCACATCATGAGCGGCATGAACCCCTCCGGCGTTAAAGTGGCTAACTTCAAGGTGCCCAACAGCACCGAACTGGACCATGATTATTTCTGGAGACACTATAAAGAACTGCCCGGCCGCGGTGAAATCGGCATCTTCAACCGGTCTCACTATGAAAATGTACTCGTTACCAGGGTACACCCCGAGTACATCCTCAATGAAAAAATTCCCGGTATCGACACCGTTAAAGACATCACGCCCGAATTCTGGGAAAAAAGAATGGACCAGATCCGGAGCTTCGAAAAAAACCTGGCCGAAAACGGGACCGTCATCATAAAAATATTCCTCCACGTTTCAAAAGACGAACAAAAGAAACGTTTCCTGGAAAGAATCGAAGACCCTTCCAAGAACTGGAAATTCTCTTTCGGCGACCTGAAAGAAAGGGCGTTGTGGGACGAATACCAGTCTGCCTACGAAGCAGCCATATCAGCCACCAGCACCAGTTTCGCGCCATGGTATATTGTTCCTGCCGACGATAAATGGTTTACCCGGCTGGCCATTGCGGAAATACTGGAAAGCCAGTTCAAAAAATTAAAACTGAGTTATCCTGAAGTAAGTGCGGAAACCAAGGCTGAATTGGAGAAAGCCAAAGCATTGTTGCTGAAAGAGTGACCGACTTATACCGCCATGATCTCTTTTTCTTTCACCCCAAGATGTTTCTCCACGATAGCAATATGCTTATCGGTGAGGTCCTGGATGTCTTTTTCAGCATCTTTTGCGGCATCTTCACTCAGCCCATCTTTCTGCAATTTTTTCACCTGTTCAATGGCATCACGGCGGATGTTCCGGATGGCCACTTTACAGCTTTCGCCTTCACCGGCGGCTCTTTTGACGAGTTCGCGGCGGCGTTCCTCCGTGAGTGGGGGGAGAAATATGCGGATCACGTTACCATCGTTCTGTGGGGTAACGCCTATGTTTGCGGCCATGATGGCACGTTCAATGGGCTGAATCATGTTTCTTTCCCAGGGCTGAATCGTAAGGGTACGGGCATCCATCACGCTTACGTTGGCCACCTGGTTCAAAATGGTGGGACTTCCATAATAATCCACGTGAATACCATCCAGCATTTGCGGGTTGGCCTTTCCGGCGCGGATCTTACCTAATTCCTGTTCCAGATGCTCCAGGGCCTTGTGCATGGTTTCCTTCGCATCGTCTAGTATCATGGATAATTCTTCAGACATATAGATTCAGTTGTGCGGAGCAAAGCTACTGAACACCTTGCAATTATGCCCGAACCTATTGCAGTTTTTCTTTCGTAAAGGTAAAAAGGGAACGTTTGGCAATAAGGGTAGCTTCCTCCTGCTCTTTGCTTTTGGCCACAAAAAAGCGCGGGCGGGGCTTATAGTACCAGGCAATGGAGAAACTTGCATAAGCCAGTGCGATCATAGTGCATATCGTAGCTGTACATCCGATCAACTGTCCGAGGAAAGTGGCAATCAGGATAAATACAATGTTCAGCGACACCAGCACAAGCGTAATGGTGCGGTGCGTCATGCCATAATCGAGCAATAAATGGTGCACGTGGTTCCTGTCGGGGCTGAAAGGAGAACGCCTGTGCAACATGCGTACACTGAATACGCGTAACGTATCCACCAGCGGAATAATGAGAATGGAGAAACCTACTGCCGGAGCCGCGGGTACGGGGAGCGCCGAACTCTGGTCGGAAACATTGATGAATTTTATCACCAATATAGCCGCCACTAATCCCGTCAGCAACGAACCGGTGTCGCCCATGAATATACGGGCAGGACTGAAGTTGAATATCAGGAAAGCCAGCATACTGCCGGAAAGCGCGAAAGATAGGATGGCATAACTTGTTTGCTCCACTGCAATAAAGTAAAGTCCGAAGAGCGAAGCGGAAAGCACCGCCAGGCTGCCTGCCAGCCCATCAATGCCGTCAATAAGGTTGAAAGAGTTGATTATCACGATGATAGTGAAGTAAGTAAGTGCCAGACTAAACATTTCGGGCATATCGTACACCCCTAAGAAACCGTGCATGCTTTTGATCTGAACACCGCCCTTATACACAATGATGAACGCGGCCAGCAATTGCCCGATGAACTTCTTTACGGGAGAAATCACCAGGATATCGTCCTTAATACCCAGGAAAAAAATGATAAAGGCCGCAGCGATATAATACTGAAATTCAGGAGCGCTTCCCGGAGGCAGGCTGATGAGAATAGCCAGGATGAAGCCTGCAAAAATACCCAGTCCCCCCAGTGAAGGGATCGGATTGATGTGTACTTTTCTGGCATCGGGAACATCAAATAACTTTTTCATCTCCGCAACCCGGATAATGACAGGTATGGATAAGAACGTGATCGCAAAGGAAAGAGAGAGTGAGAGTATTACATCAAACATGCGGTTGTGGATATATGCGTGAACAAAATTATAACTTAAAATCCTAACGGCCCATTAACATGCCATTAATTGTGGCATTCTACACAAAATCACCTACATCCGTCATTTATCCAGTTGCAAAAACCAGGCCCGCAGGTTCAATTTCTTAATACATTTAAAATTGTAATACCTTAGTTTTGTAATCTTCAAAACAAAACGAACATGCCAGCTTTAAAAGACATTGCAACCCAAATCCGCAGAGACATCGTAAGAATGGTTCACGGCTGCGCCAGTGGCCACCCCGGTGGTTCTCTCGGCTGCGCCGATTTTCTAACGGCCCTCTACTTTCAACAGATGAAACATGATCCAGCCTTCAATATGGACGCCAAGGGCGAGGACTTGTTCTTCTTATCAAACGGACATATTTCACCTTTATTTTATTCAACCCTCGCAAGAGCCGGGTATTTTGACGTAAAAGAACTGGCTACTTTCCGTAAACTGAACTCCCGCCTGCAGGGTCACCCCGCCACCCACGAGCACCTGCCCGGCGTTAGAATCGCCTCCGGCTCCCTCGGACAGGGCATGAGCGTAGCCATCGGCGCGGCGCTTACAAAAAAATTGGACAACGACCCGCAACTGGTGTACTCCCTCCACGGAGACGGAGAACTCCAGGAAGGACAGGTGTGGGAAGCCATCATGTTCGCCGCCCACAATAAAGTGGACAACCTGATCTCCACCATCGACTGGAACGGGCAGCAAATTGATGGTCCCACCAGCAAAGTGTTGAGCCTGGGCGACCTCGCCGCAAAATTCGCCGCCTTCGGATGGGAAATCGTTCACCTCGAAAAAGGCAACGACATGGATGAAGTAATTGCCGCACTGGATAAAGCCAAGAGCCTCACCGGTAAAGGAAAACCAGTTGTGATCCTGATGGTGACCGCCATGGGAAGCGGCGTAGACTTCATGGAAGGCAGCCACGAATGGCACGGCATCGCACCAAACGACGAACAACTCGCCAAAGCTTTGGCCCAGTTGCCAGAAACACTTGGCGACTACTGATAATTTTGGATGATAAATTTTGGATGTTGAATTTTGGATGAAATACGGATCGTTGCCAGCAGGTAATCATCCATCATTCGAAATTCAACATTCTCATTTGAATACTACCGTTCTCAAACCCTTTCTATATCCCATTCCTTACAAAATAGCACCCACAAGCCCTGGCTAACACACCACAACCCCATCCATCATTCAAAATTCATCATTCAAAATTTCTTATTCGTCACCCACACCCCTGCAAGTATAATCCCTAAACATCCGATCTGGAGCACCGTGATCTCTTCGTGCGCAAGAAATCCCCAAACCAACGCTACGAATGGAATGCCGTAAGTAACCATGGAAGAGAAAATCACTCCCGCACGCTTCACCAGCATATAAAAAAGAATAGAAGCCAGCGCTGTTCCAAGGGCTCCCAAAACAACTGAAGCTCCTGTAGAAAACAATACCGGAGTAGCGGTAAAATCAAGGTTGAAATACCCGGTAATAAATAGAATCAGCAGCGCAGGAAGCAGGAGGAAGCCCAATGCCGCAGAAGCGATATGAATGGAATCAATCCCCTGTAAATGCCTGCTCACCAGGTTTACGTTCAGGCCATAACAAATAGTAGCCACCAACACCAGGGATGAATAAGAAACATAAGATAGATCGGGAATGCCTTTAGAAAGAAACAACAAACACAATCCAATAAAGCCAATACTCACCCCGAGCCATTTGTTCCAGGATACTTTCGCCTGGAAAAATGAAACGCCCACCAATATGGTAAACAATGGGGTTAACGCGTTAAGAATGCCGGCCAGCGCGCTATCTATCCTTGTTTCGGCTATACAGAACAGAAAGGAAGGGAAAAAATTACCCAGTAAGCCCGACCACACAATTAAGCCGATCTTCTGCTTCGGAATGTTGCGTAAGGCGCGGATAAAAAAAGGCAGCAATACAATGCCGGCACTCGCCATCCTGATGGCGGCCACCTGGTAAGCGGAAAGCGCTTCCATACCGGTTTTCATGAGTTGAAACGAACTCCCCCATATTACCGAGAGCCCTGTAAAAAGGACCCAGTTCATCCATTTGTTGTCCTGCATACAATTGAAAGAACACGAAGGTAGGCAGATTTTTTGCTGTGCCCGTGAAAACAATTTCAATGGAAAGGCCGTAATTTACCTGACCATTCATTCTTCACCTTTAAACAATTACTATATGGGATTCGTCAAGGAATTTAAAGACTTCGCCGTAAAGGGCAATATGCTCGACCTGGCGATCGGTGTGATCATCGGCGGCGCTTTCAACAACATCGTGAAATCTTTAACCGATGACATCATCACACCACTTTTACTTACGCCCGCATTAAATGCGCTGAACCTGTCCGATCTCCAGGAGCTCACCATGTTCGGAGCAGTGAAGTATGGCATGTTCATTTCAGCGGTCATTAACTTTATCATCGTGGCTTTCGTGCTTTTCATGCTGGTACGTACCATCAACAGGATGCGGAAGAAAGAAGCCGAAGCGCCTGCAGCGCCACCTGCACCCACAGCGTCGGAAAAACTGCTTATGGAAATCCGCGACGAACTCAGAAAAAAATAAGAACGGCTTTCTATCCTTCCGTTCAATTGCTATTTTTGCGGGGCCGCTTTCCAAAGGCGGCCCCTTATCATTAAACAGGATACCATGAAACTGACCTGCCTTTCTGCCCTCGCACTGCTTCTTTCTCTTTCTGTCTCAGCACAAGATGCCACCGTTAAAAAACTGAGGGAAGATGCGTCAAAAAACGTGACCAAACCCAACGAACAACCCGACGGATGGATACAGAAAGGACTGCTGAACATCAATTTATCGCAGGGAAGTTCTTCCAACTGGTCGGCTGGTGCAGATAAATTCACTTTCGCCAACAATCTTTTCTTCAACTACCAGGCACTGTATAAGAACGGAAAAAACTTCTTCGACAACAACCTCGACATCAACTACGGCATGGTGAACACCACATCCACCGGCTTCCGTAAAAACGATGACCGCTTCGACCTCCTTTCCAAATACGGCCGCCAACTCGATACTTCGGGCGTATGGTTCTTTACCGTAATGGGCAATTTCCGGACGCAGCTCACCGATGGTTACCGCTACTTCAAAACCGCCGCCGGTGCCGATACCAGCGAGCTTTCCTCCAGCTTCCTCGCACCCGCCAATCTGTTGCTCTCTCCGGGTATTGAATGGCGCCCCAACAATACGTTCAGCCTTTTCCTTTCCCCCGCCTCCTCCCGCTGGATCATCGTGAGCCGCCGCACCAACAGGCTGGCGGAACTTTATGGCGTGGAGCCCGGCAGCACCTACCGCTACGAGATCGGTGGATTCCTTACGGCGAATTACAACAAAGAACTCGCGAAGAACATCAGCTATAAAGGAAGGCTCGACCTCTTTTCTAATTACCGGAACAATCCGGCCAATGTAGACGTGTTCTTCACTAACTTATTGGCGCTCAAAGTAAACAAGTGGCTACAGGTGACTTACAACCTCGATATTATTTACGATGACGACGCGCTGAAGCCGGAAGGAAGCCGCTGGGGAACGCAGATCAAATCACTGCTCGGGGTCGGATTCGCCACCAGTTTTTAAGGGCATTTTACTTACTTTTGACCACTATGGCCGCAAATACTCCCTCCTACCAGATCAAACTGCCGCAGTTCGAAGGACCTTTCGACCTGCTGCTGTTCTTCATCGAAAGAGATGAACTGGATATCTATAATATTCCCATCACCAGGATCATCAAAGACTTCCTGGAATACATTCACGGGCAGGAACAACTGAACATTGAATTGTCCAGCGAGTTCATCCTTTTCGTGTCCACGCTCATGCGCATCAAGGCCAAAATGCTGCTGCCCCGCAAGGAACTGGATGCCCAGGGCAACGAGATTGATCCCCGCCAGGAACTGATTGATAAGATTCTGGAATACAAGAAATTTAAAGAAGCCTCCGTACAACTCAGCGAAATGGAAGCCATCCGCATGCTGATGGTGAAAAGAGGGAACCTTCAGAAAGACATCTCACATATCGGGGAGGAAGCTGGGGAAGGAACGGAAATACAGGCCATCTCCATGTTCAAACTTATGAAGGCGTTTGAACGGGTGATGCAACGTTTGTACGACAAGAAAAACCAGCCCGTGCATACCGTGGTGCAATACAAATACACCATGGAGCAAAGCCGGGAAGCAATGATAGGACTGGCTTCCCACAAAAAGACCATGTCGTTCGAGAAGATATTTGAATCGTGTAACGACCGCGTTCATGCGATCTTTATGTTCCTGAGTATGCTGGAACTTGTGCAGATGAAATTCCTGAAGATCATGACCGGCGAGGGCCGGAACAATTTCATCATAGAATACATAGAGCCGGAAAACAGGGAAATTGCGGAAGCGGGCGAAACGCCCACTCCCGATCCTTTATTGCAATAATGTTTCTACTGTAACAGTCTCTCTTAACATAGCGCGCACTGCATCAGCAATACCTTCTGCATCGTAGCCACATTCGCGGTGTAATTCTTTGAGGGTGCCGTGTTCCACCAACCTGTCGGGAATACCCAATATGGTTACTTCCGCATGGTAATTGTGTTGTGCCATGAACTCGAGTATTGCGCTTCCGAATCCACCTACTACGGTACCATCTTCCACCGTAACTACTTTCTTATATTTCGAGAACACTTCGTGCAGCATCGCTTCATCCAGTGGCTTCACGAAACGCATATCGTAATGCGCGGGGTCAATTCCTTCGGAGCGCAGGCTGCGGATGGCCGCGGCTGCAAAGTTGCCGGGATGTCCCAAACTCAATATCGCCACATCTTTCCCATCTTTTAATTTGCGTCCTGTACCGATGGTGATTTCTTCCAGCGGCGTCCGCCATTCGGGCATCACTCCTTCACCTCTCGGGTAACGGATCACAAAAGGATATCCGTTGGAATCGAGTTGAGCGGTAAACATCAGGTTACGCAATTCCGACTCGTTCATCGGCGAACTGATGATCATATTCGGAATGCACCTGAAATAAGCGATATCGTAAGCGCCATGGTGCGTGGGACCATCTTCCCCTACGAGTCCCGCACGGTCCAGACAAAGCACTACATGTAGTTTCTGAATGGCTACATCGTGCACCACCTGGTCGAAGGCGCGTTGCATGAAGGAAGAATAAATATTACAGAACACGCGCAATCCCTGTGTGGCCATGCCTGCGGAAACCGTTACGGCATGTTGCTCGCAAATGCCCACATCGAAAGCGCGGTCAGGCATCTTATCCATCATGAACTTCAGCGAACAGCCGCTGGGCATCGCCGGGGTAACGCCCATAATATTGGGGTTCATTTCCGCCAGTTCAATCATCGTATGACCAAACACATCCTGGTATTTCGGTGGTTGCGGCAGATCGAATTTCTTCTTGTAAATCTCGCCGGTAATTTTATCGAAGAGCCCAGGCGCGTGCCATTTGGTCTGGTCTTTTTCCGCCAGTGCATATCCTTTTCCTTTTACAGTAACGATGTGCAGCAATTTGGGGCCGGGAATATTTTTGAGGTCGCGGAGTGTGTCCACGAGTTTCGTGATGTTGTGTCCATCGATCGGGCCGAAATAACGAATTTTCAGCGCTTCAAAAAGGTTACTGCTTTTGGTGAGCATTCCTTTGATGGAATGGTCCAGTTTACTGGCCATTTCGCGGGAGAAGCGGGCACCGATGGGCAGTTTTCCCAGGGCGTTCCATACGTCATCCTTCAGCTTGTTATAGGTATGAGAAGTCGTAATGTCGGTCAGGTATTCTTTCAGTGCGCCCACATTGGGGTCGATGCTCATGCAGTTGTCGTTCAGAATGATGAGCATATCGCTATCGGCAACACCCGCGTGGTTCATGGCTTCGAACGCCATACCTGCGGTCATGGAACCATCACCGATCACGGCTACTGATTTCCGGTCCTCTCCCCTGTACTTCGCGGCCATGGCCATACCGAGGGCGGCGGAAATGGAAGTGGAGGAATGTCCTACCCCGAAAGTATCGTAGTCACTTTCTGATCTTTTGGGGAATCCGCTCAGTCCTTTGTATTTGCGGTTGGAAGGAAAACTTTCTCTTCTGCCGGTAAGTATTTTATGCCCGTAAGCCTGGTGGCCCACATCCCATACCAGTTGATCGTAGGGCGTATTGTACACATAATGAAGCGCCACGGAAAGTTCCACCACGCCTAAACTGGCGGCGAAATGCCCTCCGTGGATACTCACCACGTCAATAATATACTGGCGCAGTTCTTCGCAAACCTGTTGCAACTGATCTTTGGTAAGCAGTTTCAGGTCGTCGGGGGTATTGATGTTTCTGAGCAGTGGGCCCGCTGTGATCTCCATGTAAGCGAATGGTTAATATGGGTGCAAAAATACAATAATTAGGCCATGACAACCCATTAATAACAGGATGAAAGGCGAAAGGTTGAACCATTAACGGAAGAAGCGCTGAATATATTTTCCGGGAACACCATCGGTGCGTTCGAGCGAGAGCAGGAATATACCCTGCGCGGCGGCCGGCATGTTGAAGCGGTGCTGGAAAATGCCCTCGGAGGTAACCCGGAGTTTTTCGGTGTGGATAGTCTGGCCGATGCTGTTGTAAACCGCTAACCTGTATTCGGTGCGGTCTGCCTTCCATTGCAGGAGCACCTCTTTGGAACCGGGTGCAGCGGCGAGGCGGAAACCCATTTCAACCGCTCGCGTTTCAGCGGCCGGGAGAAGTGGGTTGAGTACTGATCCGCAGGGAAGTATATTGAAACTGAATGATTTAAGGTCACAACCCATGGCAGAGGCTATTACAACTTTGTACCGTCCTTCCGAAAGATTGTTCAGGGGAATATTGGGTGCTGTATTGTCCGTGCCAAGAGTGTACAGGTCGTTGATGGTATATTGGTTGTCGTTATCGGCATCTTTTGCCAGGGTATAATCCATCGGGAAAACGCTGGTGTAATCGGAGGCGAACACTTCTATAAAAGCTGAACCATCGGTTGGACAAGCTGTTCCATTGGTAACGGTGAGCACGGCGGAAAGTGAGGAATTATCGCCTGCCGTATTATTGCTTTCGCCAGCGCTTTGTTTGGATTCTTTCAACCAGCCGCAGTCTCCATCCAGTAAACGCGCGAAAGTATTGCCCCTTCCGGTAGACATCCCCAGTTCTTCGTAAGTGAAGGACATATTATCTAAGTCAAAAGTAAAGGGCGTACAGCCGGAGTTGGCAGAGGTGGTAATAGAAGCAGAAGGTTCGGCAGGAAGATTCCGGATCACAGCATCTACCACAGCCCCATTATTGTCAAGCAATACCACCTGTTCGGCACCACTTCCGCCATCGGTGAAAAGACCATCTCCGGTAGTAGGAATTGTGCCGCTGGTGCAATTACAGGTGTTCCAGTTCAGTTGCGCGGTTACCGATTTGGTCAGGTTTCCGCAACCGGAAGGCAATACATCCATACCGGCGATCACATAGTATTCTCCGGGTAAAAGAATGGTATTTGCAGGAATGGTAATGGAATAATCGCCGTCTGTGAGCACATAGCAACCAATGTTGGCCGGACCCGGACCAAAATTATACAGTTCCACAAATTCAGAGGTAACAGGACATCCGTTATCGGGCCAGGGCATGTATTCATTGATCACAACCCGCCCCTGCCCAGCGGCAGAAGTTGCCCACAGCAGCGCTGCGAGCAGGCAACCCGGAATACGGGTCCATAAGTGGTGGAGGTACGGTTGGAGTTTCAAGAGAACGGATTTTCCAGCAATGAAATTAGGAACAAATACGGTAAACTACCAAATCCCCCCTACTCCCAAAAGACATTTTTTCTGCGCACTAAAGGTTTCTATCTAAATGTTTAAACACCATTTACACCCCTTTTTTACCATTAATACTTTTCGGTTTCCACGACAGGGGTAAATGGTTAGATTTGTAAGTACAGAACCTATATGCTGAAAAAAATTCCCCGATATTGGTTGTTCCAGGTGGCAGGCTGGAGTTCCGTTACCATCTCCTACATTTTCCTGGCCTACACCTTCAATGAGCTTTCTGAAAGCATCATCGACCAGCTTTTTATATTCATCACTACCGGGCTGGCCACCTCCCACCTGCTTCGTTCCTACATCAAGCAGACCAACTGGCTCCTGTTACCAGTGGAAAAAGCCATGCCCCGCCTGCTGATGGCGCTTGTAGTGGCCTGCCTGATTGCCGCCATGGCCAATATACTGATATCCAATGTGTTCATCATTCCCAAGAAGACGGTATCCCCGCCCATGAGTTTCAATTCGAAACTCCTTACCAAGATGATCGACTACGGTATGTTCCTCACGCCCTGGATACTCATCTACTATTTCTACCATTACATCAATAAAATCAGGAAACAGGAAGTAGATACCCTCCGCCTGGAAGCGCTGGTGAAAGAACTGGAACTGAAAACGATTAAATCGCATATCAACCCGCACTTCATATTTAACGCGCTCAACAGTATCCGTGCCCTGGTGGACGAAGACCCGATCCGCGCCAGAACCGCCATCACGGAACTCAGTAATATCCTCCGCAGCAGTCTCCAGGCCGAAAAACAGGAAACCGTTCCGCTCGAAAAAGAACTCAACATCGTAAAAGATTACCTCGCACTCGAACACATCCGTTTCGAAGACCGGTTACAGGTGGAATATGATATTGATGAAGATACCCTGGATCAACCCATACCGCCCATGATGCTGCAAACGCTGGTAGAGAACGCCATCAAACACGGCATCAGCAAACAGGTAGACGGCGGATTGGTACGCATCATCTCCGATTTCAAAGACGATCACCACGAACTCATCATCCAGAATACAGGCCGCCTGAATGGGGGAAAGAACGGCGACGGATTTGGCCTGAACAGCACGCAAAACAGACTCAGCCTGCTTTTCGGTGAAAAATCAGATTTCGAAATCAAAGAGATCAACGGCAATATGGTGGAAGCGAGGGTGACCATACCCGTGGTGGAACATTACTGATTTTTAATGTTAACTTAGTTGCCGCCAAATACCTAAACACACACTTTAAATTTTTAACGCATGATCCGCGCGATCCTGATCGACGATGAACGCCTCGCACGTAATGAACTTAAAAAATTATTGCTGGAATTCCCCGAGATAGAAGTTGTGGCCGAAGCCGCCAATGTGGAAGAAGGCATCGAAAGAATTGATACCCTTCAGCCCGACCTGATCTTCCTCGATATCCAGATGCCGGGAAAAACCGGGTTCGATCTCCTCACAGAACTCGACCGTGCGCCGCACGTGATTTTCACCACCGCCTACGATGAATATGCACTGAAAGCTTTTGAAGTGAATGCGCTGGATTATTTGCTGAAGCCCATTGAACCCAAACGCCTTTCCGACGCCATACACAAACTCCACCAGCAAGAGGAAAAGGACCAGCAGGCCGGTGGTGAACTCAATGTGAACCGTAGTCTGCTGGGGGAAAACGACCAGGTTTTCGTAAAAGACGGCGAAAGGTGCTGGTTCGTGAAACTCTCCGAAATCAGGTTGTTCGAAAGTGTGGGCAATTACGCGAAGGTATTCTTCGGCCCCAACAAACCGCTCATCCTGAAATCGCTGAACGCGCTCGAAGAGCGCCTCGATGAAAAGATATTCTTCCGGGCCAACCGCAAACACATCGTGAACCTCCGGCTTATCGACAAGATAGAACCCTACTTCAACGGAGGCCTCCTCCTGGAAATGAAAGGGGGGGAAAAGATAGAAGTGAGTCGCCGGCAAACCGTGAAGTTCAAAGAAATGATGAGCTTGTAAATAAT
>CAMLPA010000042.1 GCA_946481605.1 uncultured Flavihumibacter sp.
TTCTTTCCTGCTACACCGTCTCCGCCACTGTATTCCGTTCCCCGATCTGCTGCCGCCACATCGCGTAATACAACCCTTTCTCTCCCAGCAATTCGTGGTGCGTACCCATTTCCACGATCTTCCCTTTTTCCAGCACAAATATCCTGTCTGCATGCAATATTGTTGAGAGCCTGTGCGCAATGAGTATCGTGATCTGCTCTCTTTTGGAAGAAACTTTCCGGATGGTTTTGGTGATCTCTTCTTCTGTAATGGAATCCAGCGCGGAAGTAGCTTCATCAAAAATGAGGAGGTGCGGTTTACGGAGCAATGCCCTCGCGATGGAAAGGCGCTGTTTTTCGCCGCCGGAAATTTTGATACCGCCTTCCCCGATCAATGTATCCAGACCGTTTTCGGCCCGTGCGAGCAGGTTCTGGCAGGAGGCTTGCTGCAATACCTCCATCAGGTCTTCATCAGATGCGGTGGGGTTTACGAACAGGAGGTTTTCTTTAATGGTGCCGGCGAACAGTTGGGTGTCCTGGGATACAAAACCTATTTGTCCGCGGAGTTGGTTGAAACTGATGTCTGCACCATTGGCGTTGTTGTAGAGGATTTTTCCTTCCTGCGGACGGTATAATCCCAATAATAATTTTACGAGCGTGGTTTTTCCTGAACCTGAGGGGCCTACGAAGGCGATGGTTTCGCCGGTTTTTACCTGGAAGCTGATGCCATCGATGGCTTTGTAGGGTGCTGTTCTGTGCTGGAAGCCCACGTTTTCATAAGCAAGGGTTTCTACGGCACCCAGTGGAATGGGTTTGTCCGGTTCGTGTTCGGGTTCTTTCTGCATCAGGTTGGTGAAATTGTTGAGGGAGGCTTCCGCTTCGCGGTACGCCATGATCACATTCCCCAGTTCCTGCAAGGGGCCGAAGATGAAGAAGGAATAAATTTGCATGGCCACGAAATCGCCCACAGTAAGACTTCCACCAAAAATGAAATACAGCAGCAGGAACAGGATCACCGTACGCAGCAGGTTCACGAAAGTGCCCTGGATGAAACTAATGCTGCGCACCTTCTTCACTTTGGTAAGTTCCAGTCCCAGTATTTTGTAGGTATTCTTGTTGATGCGGCTCACTTCCTGTTCTGCCAGTCCAAGACTTTTCACGATTTCGATGTTCCGCAAACTTTCCGTGGTACTTCCCGCCAGGGTAGTAGTTTCCTTCACAATATTTTTCTGGATCACCTTGATTTTCCTGCTCAGCAAACTTGTAAGCACTGCCAGGATAATAATACCGCCGAAATATACGGGCGCCAGCAACCAGTGTTTGCTGGTGGCGTACCAGATCACGAAAATGATACCGGTGATGGTGGGAAAAAGAATATTGATGAAATACATGATGAAGCGCTCTGTATCCGAACGTACTTTCTCCAGGATGGAAAGTGTTTCGCCGCTGCGCTGGTCTTCAAACTCCTGGAAGGGGAGTCCCATGGAGTGGCGGAGGCCATCGGTAAATATCTTCGCCCCGAATTTCTGGACCACCACGTTCATGAAGTAGTCCTGGAATGCTTTTGCGATGCGGCTCACCATGGCGGCGCCCACGCCGAGCCCGAGCCAGGAAAGCACCCCGTTGATGTATTGTTGTTTGGTGAGTTGGTTGGCCTTTGAGGCGAAAAGGTCGATGATCTTTCCGAAGATCATGGGTTCAAAAAGGGAGAACACCATGTTAATGGCGGAAAGCAGGAGCGCGAGGGCTACGAGCCATTTATGGGGTTTGAGGTATTGAAGTAGTGTACGCATGGTTGAAATTAAATGTTTTTTATGAAGTGCATCATTTGTGTTTGATGGAAGTGTACTTATGGAGGGTGTATCTTTGGGTGAAAACAAGAAATTTATGGCAGATCTTCCTTTAGTATCTATTATTACCATAGTGTACAATGGGGAAAAATTTATTGAGCAGACCATAAAAAGCGTGTTGGCACAAACCTATTTAAAAATAGAATATATTATAATTGATGGCGGATCCACTGATGGAACTATAGATATTATCAGACGATATCAGGACAGGCTCGCATATTGGGTGAGTGAGCGTGACAAAGGAATTAGCGATGCTTTTAATAAAGGTATCAGGCGCGCGGGAGGAGAAATAGTTGGTGTAATAAATGCAGATGACTGGTATGAAAAAGATGCCGTGGAGCTTGTTGTGCGATCGATGCAAGCAGCAGATGTACTTTATGGAAATATGAGAATATGGAAAGAAGGTAAGGTTGATTTTGAATTAGAAGGCAACCACAATTTGTTGTTGAAGGAAATGACAATAAATCATCCAACTGTTTTTGTAAGGAAAGAATGTTATGAAAAGTATGGCGCTTTTGATGAAATGTTCAAATGCGCAATGGATTACGAGTTAATGCTTCGTTTTTACAAGAACGGGTGTGTTTTTTTACACCTGCCTCATGTTTTGGCTAACCTCAGGTGGGAGGGGTTTAGTGATAAGCATTGGAGGATGGGGTGTAAAGAAACATTAAAAGCAAAAAATATACATTTTCCTCAAAAGAAAATTTCAAACAGTTTATATTATTTGAAACATATTATGGCAATCGGGTTACCAAAACTGCTTGAAAAGACGCCGTTCCACTTTATTGTCAAGTTCTATCGTCGAAACTTCTCGAGGGTGAAGAAGAGCTATTGATTGCTAATAGTGGGAAGTAGGTGGCCAGAATTATTCCCCAGTGTCTTTCAAAGATCGATTCAGTTAGGGAAACCATTAATATAATAAGTACCGTTGCTTTCAGGAAAATGCCAGTTTCTTTTACCGATGCTTTTATAAGTAAGAAATAAAAGATCAGGAGCAGCATTACACCCAGCAGACCAGACTGTACATAGGTTTGAAGGTATTGATTGTGAAAGTTAAAAGCGAGAAATCCCTTATCCCCTGTTCCTTCTGTCCCCGTGTACATGTTCATGCTGATGTACTTGTTGTTGAGATGATTTTGAGCATTTGTTGGGCCAACGCCAAAAAGAAATGCTTTTTGTTCTGAGATGATTTCTGTACCAAATCTCCAGGTTAATAACCGGAATTGAAGTCCCGTAAAAGCCATTCCAGGTGAAAAAGTCTTGTGGTTGAGTATTTCATAGTCAGCGTTTATGATTTCCAGGTACCTTTTTTTAACAGGAGAAAGGATGCCTATCGTCAGGATCACCAGTAAGGCGGCTATTATTGAAAACGTGGCCCTGGCTTTTCCGCTCTTGCTCTTAAATGATATGTTTTTTTTAATGGCATAAAATATAGTAACGAATATAAGGAGTGCGATTAAAAGTTTGGATGATAAAAGCAAAAGAGTTAGTGTTAAAAAAAGCAGCCACAGGAGCAGTAACCATTTCCTGCGCGCCAAAAATGGGGTAGCGATGCCATATTGCAATAAGTAAGCATAGCAACAAAGAATAAAAGTAGAAAAATAAATGGCATTATGGTCAATCGGTTTTAGCAGATCATGATAGAAAAATACACTTTCATCTTTAGTTGTATTGTAGGATAGCAGCGCCAAACCAATGCAGGTTAAAGAGATGATAGTGATGCTAATACAATTTATCAGCATTGCATTCGATTTCTCTTTTGCACTAAAACTTCCTGAAAGCAATATAGTCGGTAAAATCAGCAGGCCAAGCTTAGATTCAATGCTTTTTGTTGCTGTATTTAAGTCTTTGGCCTGAACCATGCTTAGCAGGTGGTGAAAAAAAAGCAGGGCAAAAGCTATCCACAGTATATTTTTTTTAAGTATGCTCCATTTACTTTTAAAATCGCTTTCAAAAAGGAGAATGGCGCACAAAAGCATAATAGAAACACTGTTAAGATTTAACTTATTGATGAATATTGTAAATCCTATCAGTGATAAAGCTGCGATCTTCAATTTGCTAATCACGATCGTTTTTTGTTCTTTGTGCATAGCAGGAATTGAATAGTGTATCAAGTTTAGAATATATGTTTTCCCATGAATATATTGCTGTTATTTTTTCAAGATTGGACTTAATCATGTGTTCCAGCAATTTTTTATTAGGAATGTCAGCAATAATTGATGAAAGATCCGAATGATTTTTAAAGTAGTATGCTTCATTCCCCAATACTGATCTGTTGAATATATTGTCGTGTGCAACTATGGTACAATTGGATGCCATAGCTTCAAGTAATGATGGGTTGGTTCCACCTACAGAATGGCCATGAAAATAAAGGTGTGAGTAGTATCTAAGATTATTGAGTGTTTGTATGTCGTAAATTGCTCCGGTAAAAGTTATTTTATTGCTGTTGTATTTTTGATACATTTCCTGCCCGAACTGGTTTGTCTCATAATTGCCAACAACTATTAATCTTTTTGCGTTTTCATTATTTTTACTGGCTTTAAGTATTGTTTCAATATTATTTTCGGGCTCCATTCTCGCAATTAGAAGATTGTATTCCCCGGCATTCAGTCCGAATGGCTCAATTTCATTTGGGTTTGGGGTGTTGAAAGGTGTTGCACCGTATGCAATAAATGTTGAATTTTTTTTGTATTTGTGCAGAATATAATCCTGGATGCCCAAAGAATCTGAGATGAGGTAATGGCTACGTTTTACTGCCCAGGCTTCCGCTTTTTTTAGGAAAAATTGAACTGGGGAAGAATATTTGCTCCTTTTCCATTCAAGCCCATCCATATTTGTGATGATTATACTCTCCGAAGGGAGCAGCCATCCCCATATACTTGAACTTGTATATCCTAGCTGAAGAATAATATCATATTGCTGTTTGCGCGCATGTAAAATACAGTTGAGGTCGTAAATAAATTGTCCGAACGCGCCCATATTTTTTTCCGGGTCCTTCATGTGTTCAAGGTGAACACCCTGCCATAAGTTTTCTTTGAAAGGATGGTTGCTGGAGCAATATACTGTTACCTGGTAATTGCTTCGCGCCAGCATTGGCGCAATATATTCTGCAAACTGTTCAAATCCTCCATAATGATTTGGAATACCTCTTGTTCCAATTATTGCTATTTTCATTTAGAATGTTTAATTACCTGTTCGTAAGCTTCCGCCGTTTTAATACCGGCTTGTTCCCAGGTGAAGTGCTTCAGGATATTTTGTTTTAGCTTTTCCGGATAGGGTTGACGGGCTGCCATATCAATTGCTGATCGTATCGATTGGATGCTTTCTGGCTGACAATAAAACCCAAATTGGCCGAAATAATCCCGGGTGTCTCCTTTTTCTGTTATCACAATATTACACATCATGCAAGCTGCCTCCAGGCTGCTTAATCCCGTAGTTTCAAACCAACTTGCCAGTACATGAACCTTTGCCCGTTTCAGATAGGGAATGAGTTCTTTCTGTGGAATATTATCAATAAAAAAAATGTTATCGCCTGCAATAGACCTGCAGGCTTCGTAATAGGAACGTTGGTTTTTAGCAGGCTTACCAATAATGTAAAGTTTGTATGGACTATTGTTAAGCGCTTTGATAAGATTCAATTGATTTTTTCTGCCTTCAATACGGCCAATAGATAACACCATTGCAGGATCCTTTTCCGAGGTGCTGTCTGAAAAAACTGAAGGATTTATACCATTAGGGACAACAATATAGGGGGCGTTTATCGAAAAGGCATCAACAATTCTTTTGTACTCATTTTCTGAGTTGGGTAGTATCAGGGCCGCTTTCCGAAGAATTTTCTGAATGGAATTTTTATGGCCAAATAACAGGTATTGCGGACTAATGATTGGCTCCCCTTTCAGTATGAATTTCAGCAATATTTTTAGATACTCAATTTGTGCGCCGGTTAGCATTCTCAACAGAAATTTCTTTACCCCACGTGCGTGCTGCTTTTCATATGCGGAGTAATCGACAAATATGGTGGATACAACATAGGGTTTACATGACCTTTGAATGTGTTTTAAGATGTCGGAAGGACGTATAATATTGAAGAAGTGAATTAGCGTATAAGAGCTATAGTCTATTTGCGCTTTGGTAAGTTGAATATCTATTGAGTATCCCTTTTTTCTTAATTCGTTGGCCGTATTAAGAACCTGGACTGTATCTCCGCCAGGATCATCGTAAAATGTTTGACGTACTATGTAAAGTATTCTCATTTTTGTTCAAATTTGGAAGTTGGAGGTCAAATTCCTTGAAAGGGCCTGGAGTGAAAGCAAATATCCAAATTACATATTCTGCAATATTCATTATAAAACTTCCTGTAAACTGGTATATGAATATAAAAGTAAACATGCACAACCTGAAAGCGTTTTTGTATGGCGAAGTTGTGATGAAAAAATAAATCTGAATAGCAAAACGTATTATAATTCCCGAAATGCCAAAGGTCGCCAGGGTGTCTCCAACAGCGTTGGGAATTCCAATCTGGTCTATAGTAAATGAATTATCATTATAGAATTCTTTAAAATGCCTTAGACCGTACAATTTTGTTTGGCCCAGACCCGCACCGAACCATTCACTTTTTTCTGATAAAATTTTCCATGCAAGATCAAAGGAATCTGTAGTTCTTCCACTAAATGAAATGTCTTTCCCGGCAAGCACATTGCTGATTCTTAAAAAAAGAATATTGTTTGGGTACAGCAATGTCAGGAAAATCATGGACAAAAGAAATATGGAGGTGCATATATAAAGGAGTTCTCGTGCGTGGAAGGATTTGAATATCTTCCTGCGGTATACAAATACTGTAAGCGCAACAGAAATAAACAGGCATGAGAGTACACCGAAAGAGAGCGACAACGCCAGTGGTAAAGCAATCAGTATTAATGGAAGTATGATGTTTTTTGAGGGGGATATAAAAAACTTAATGGTGAAATATACTGCAATTGGCACCCATAAAAGTGCATAGTAAGACGGTTCATAAGTGAGCATTTTCAGCCTGCTGAAACTTTCGATACCTGTTGTTATGGGATTTGTATACCAGAATTTGCTTTTAAAAGTGGGGGAGAACAATGACAGAATTGCAATAGGAATGAGGAATGTATTTACAAGTATAATAACTTTAAATACGTAGGTGATAGATCGGCTTTTAACAATAAAATAGTGCGCACTTATGGAAAAAACAGCTACTGATATAAGGCCTGTGGCTGATTTTAAGAAAAACAACTTATTTGTACCGGTAGCAAAATGGTATACCGCGTAAAGAAAAATCGTAAAAGTGATCAGCACAAGGGCTCTGAAGTTCTTTTCATTCAGGCAAAGATAAAAGAGCAGTGGTGTTAATAACGTTGTAAGTAGTACCTGGTTGTTAAAGAGCACCCCATTAAAAAAAAAGTAAATTAAGGCAAAAGGAATGTACTTATTAAAGGAGGGCGAATCACTCATTTTTATGTAAATCTGTCTTTGATCAATTTGGCCGGAACACCTCCATAAATTCCGTTTGATTTATAAATGCCAGCTTTAACCAGCGCCCCTGCAGCAATGATACAGCCACTTTCGATTACAGCACCATCCAATATAGTGACTTTAGCGCCAATCCAGCAGTTTTCCCCGATCTTAATGCCTTGATGATTAACACCTTGTAGCCTTATAGGGATATCGTGCAGTGCAAAATTATGATTCTCAGCGTGAAAACTTACAAAATTTCCAATTATTGTGTCATCGCCAATTTGTATTCCACCCGCACACCCATAGTAAGTGTTTGTGCCTAAACCAACATTATTCCCTACATGCATCCCTTTGCCGAGTGTGCGAATGTCACTGGTGCATTCTATTCTTGAGTCATATCCCAGTGATGTATTATCCCCCAGGATTATTCCGTTTTGGGAAAGCGCCTCAATATGTGAATTTTTCCCAAGTGTAACATTCTTCCCGAAACTGATGCTCTTTTTGGATATTATTCTGGCTCCCCTACCCATAAAGGGATATGTTTTTCTGAAAGGAAAACGGAGTCTTCCTCTGACTTTCATCATCACTCTGATTATAATTAGTCTAATCAGGTAAGATGATGGAATTCCGGCATCAATTTTATAAGAGTTGCCTTTTACGCGGGAAATGTATTTACTAAGAAATGCCTGTATCATTTCGCTAAAACTTATTTAGTATATCTATTACATACATAATCTGTTCTGGCGTATGTATGGTTGAAATGGGTAGGCTAAGTGTAGTTTTGTGTATTTCGTCAGCGATTGGGGTTGGCCCCTCAAGTATTCCATGCATTGCCAATTGTTTATTGGGTGGAATCGGGTAATGAATTTCCGTTAAAATGCCCTTGGAAAGCAGGTATTCTTTAAGCTGATCCCTTTTTTCATGCCTTATGTTGTATATGTGGTAAACATCAAAGTATCCGTCTTCCACAATTGGCTTTACAAAGTCTTGTTTGAGGCCTTCATGGTATAGGCCGGCCAGCATTCTCTTGTGCGCTGTAATGGCATCGAGGTGTTGTAGTTTTGAACGGAGGAAAGCGGCCTGAATTTCATCAAGACGGGAGTTGTATCCTGCAATATCATTCTTATATTTTATGGAAGAGCCATAATTTCTAAGTTTCAGTGCTATATCAGCCTGCGTTTGGTTGTCTGTGGTTAAGGCGCCTGCATCGCCTAAGGCTCCAAGGTTTTTAGTTGGGTAAAAGCTAAATGCGCCGAACGTTCCCCATGTTCCAGCCTTTTTTCCCTGATAGTTGGCGCCATGAGCCTGTGCACAATCTTCAATTACATGCAGTTTGTGTTTTTGAGCAATAGGCATGATTTCGTTCATGTGGCATAGTTTCCCATACAAATGCACTACTAATATGGCCTTGGTGGCGGGAGTTATTTTTTCTTCAATTTCTGAAGGATCAATATTGTAGGTCAGGATATCAGGTTCAACCAAAACTGGTTTTAAGTTGACATTTACAATTGAAAGTATAGACGCAATGTAGGTGTTTGAAGGAACAAGGACCTCGTCTCCAGGTTGCAGGCCCAGGCTTTTTAAGGCAATCTGTAAGGCATCTAGTCCGTTTGCGGTTCCAATGCAGTATTGGGAGCCGGTAAACGAGGAGAACTCCTGTTCAAAGTTTTTAACCTGATTTCCAAGAATATACCATCCTGAGTCGATCACATCAAAGAAGTTTCTTGTAAACGCTTCTACAAATGGTTTATTGAGAAGTCCAAGGTTTTCGTATGGGATAATATCATTGCTCATAACCACTATAAATATAATCGTTGGTGTCAAAATATTCTGAAGCAAGTACCATCAGTATGGCATCCTGGCTGAAGCTGTGCATGGTGTGCCAGTCTTCAGGAAACAGCAAAAGGCATTTGTTCGGTTTGTCGAGATGATATGTTTGCTGCTGCTGTCCGTTGTCATTAAATATCTGGCAACTTCCTTTGATGCAGATGGCTGCCTGGATGGTTTTTTTATGCCGATGCCCACCTCGTACAGATGAATCAACCCCATAGATGTAGAATATTCTTTTTATATCAAAAGGGATGGTTTTTTCTATCACCGTCAGATTTCCTCTTTCATCAGTGAAGGTTTTAAGGTCTATTATTTGTGCCATTCAGATTTGGTTTTTACTAAATGAAGATGATTGCTGATCCGCAGTGTGTCCCAACTTATAATTTGCGTGTTGCCCGTTTTAAGGTTTGAAAGAAGCGTTTTAAAGTAGTCCCAGAAATACATTGATAATGTCGGGGCTTTTTTCTGGGCCCCATGTATGTCTAAGCCCTGGATATGTACCGATATATTCTTTTCAATGGCTCTTAATAAAGAGACATATCTTTCATATATATTTTTTTTAACCTTCAATGGCACATTGTATATTGATCCGGTATATTGCACTTTGCCATCGCAAAAGAATTTAAGTGCGTGAAAATGATAAAAAATGATTGGAGAAATGGAGCCGGCTTTGCCTCTGTTTGCAACTAATGGATTGGAAGATTCGTGGAAAGTGAGGTCGAATCTCTTGATGTTCCACGGGGCAACTCCTGCTCCGTAGTTGTTGGAAACATGTACATGGCTGGCGTAAGTTTCTGGCCACTCATCAAGGTATTTCTGGTCGCCGAATTTCCCATCTTCCAGGTAGGCATGGCACCATTGAATGCATTGGTGTCGCCATTTGTCTAATATTTCCATCCCATACGTACTGTTTTTAAAATACATGAACTGAACGCAAAATATACCATGCGTTTTTGACTGATCGTATTCCTTCGCATAGTTGTGTTTGGTAATAATCACATCTTTTCCCCTTGCTTCCTCAATAAGTATTTCCGGAGATTGATAAAAGAAGATGTCTGCATCAATATAGGTGCAGGCATCAAGCTTATAGTTGGTGATGCAATACCTGATCACTGAAGGCGTGCAGGTCCAGCAATATTCGGCTGCAGTTCTTGTTTTTTTAACTTCCAGCAAAGCCTGGTCTTCGAAGTCTGATAATTTTATGGGCGTTATTGTTTTTATATCTAATGAAGTAAGAACATTATAAGCTTTCTCATCAAAGCACACCACGTAAAGATGGAATGAACTGCATGTGTTCTCCAGAGAGTGGTGCATGGCGAGTCCTCTGCTAAGGTAATTTATGTTAAAAAGCGTGCAGAAGTTAGTCATATATTCCTGAAGTGAGTTTATTGAAAAGTCTTTTGATTGATATTGCGGGCGCTTTCAGCTTTTGTCTTTTTATTATTGATACAAGTTCCTTCCTGCATTCCCTGAAGATTGGATCGTGGTCTGGTTTTTTAAGTGCTGCATCTGCAATCTCCAGTGCAAACCCGTATTGCTTTTCAAGAATGGAAAAAGTGATTAATGCAAGCATCGAACGTTCATTTAGTCCGTTACTTGTCCGCAGGAAGCTGAGCTCGGCCCATCCTGGTGTTTGTTTAATTATTTTATTATGGAAGTATTTATTGGATGCATTCAGGTATTCTGCAGCAATCCGGAAGTTGCCCATTACTTTCATCGACGATAACCAAAAGGGGCGTTGGTCCATTTCCGCAAGAACTGCGCCGATTTTATCTTCTCCCTTGTATGCATTCATGATTCCGGGTTCTAACTCTACAGTAAGTAAAGTCTTGCTATAGGAGTCGGATAATGATTTAAGTATTCTTAAATCTGTACCTTGTGTGTCACATTTGAACCAGTCCACATACTGTATTTGCTGACTTTGCAGGAAGTCATTTAATTTAATGCAGGGTAGTACTACTGTTCTTTGTATTTTGAATAAGTTAGCAAACGCGTATGGGGAGAGTTGTTGCTCATCCGGTTCTAATAAGCTTGAACAATAGGGGGATTCTGTTAAATAGAATTTAGTTTGTGGTTCATCATTTGCGGAAACAATTCTGTTTACTTTTATCTTTTTCAGGAATGCTCCTTTACTTTCTTCAACGTTAAAATCCCGGTCATCTGCATCAAAAGCAATGCAAATTGATTGCGATGCGATGCTTTTCCACTTTTCATGTATACCACCGGAGGCGCCAATGTCAACCAGAACCAATGGTTGTTCTTTGAAGTGTTTAGTGTTTAAAATTTTTTTAATCAGGCGCATAGGTTTTTGTTTTTCGCGATCAGTCCGCTATAATGAATACGTTTTCCGTTGATAATGATGGTTACTTCATTTGTAAAACATTCAATTATTTCATAGTTCCTGCTTATTGCGTTTTTTACCTTTTCAAATGAAAGAAGCCAACATGGATAAGACGCATTGTATATTGGTTCGCGTATTGTTTGTATAGTGAGTTGGTCAGACAATTTATTGGTGAACGGTGTCATGTCTATTATCAGAAAAGATGAATTTATCGTAAACAATTCTTCTATCAGCGCATATGGGTCCCTAAGATATTGGAGCGTGCTTGATATGATAAGGACATCTGTAGCAGTAAATATGCTTTTGTAAGAAGTTATGGAATTGAAAAAGGAAAGTTCTTGCGGAAGCGAAAGCTTTATGGCTTCTTTTACATATTTATCTTGTTCAATAACGTTCCACCTAATGGGAATGCCCGAAAAGAACTTTTTATTCTGAAAATAAGAGCTGCCCAGAGAGCCGCCAAAGTCAGCGATTATAAATTCTTCCTTTTTCCGGTTATTTGCTGCAAACAAAAGCGCAGCTAACAGGGGCCAGGAGTATTGAATTTGTTCAAATACAACACCATCACGTTCATAGGGGGCTTTTCCTGAAGCTACAATATTCGCACTTTCCACTATTTTATTGATAATACAATCTTCGTCGTAGCCTTTTGAGTGCGACAGCGCTGTTTCCCAGGAAGAATAGCTTCCTTTCCACTTAACCGGACTTTTAATTTCCGTAAGTGAGTTTCTAAAAAAACTCAAAAACTTATTGACCAATTCGTTTAATTTTTTTTATATAAAAGGAAGCTTTTCTTTTAATGCGTAAATATAGCCCAGGATTTGCCATTTTTTTCATGAAGGCGGAAAAGGCCAAATATGCTGGGGTGTATTGGGTTGGTTGTTGCCAGATTACTTTAACGGGCGTTTCTGAAAGGGTACAATCCAGCATAGATTCTACTCCGGCATTTGTTCCGCTGTTGTCACTTCCGTTATGAAAAACCAAAGATCTTCCGGGATAAAGCGTGTACATATTTAGGAGAAATGCAGAAGCGTACCAGCGAACTGCCCAGGAGTCGTTAATCCCATTAATTTGATCCTGTAGCATTTTTGTATAAGGGTAGGAGCTGTTGAAGTCGAAGTCTGATGTTAGCTTTCTACTGTTGAGTTGATCTAGCAAAATTGTTCCGTCTTTCTCGAAGTAGGACCACTTGTTTTTCCATGTAGCCCAGCCAAAACAATCTGCTCCTTTGAGGAAAAATGTTTCTGGCATTTTTTCCTTTATTGGGAGCAGATAACCATGAATTGAGATTACTTCTTTATCCCTTGCATAAATCTGAAGTCCTTCATTCATGTACCTCAGGAAGTGTGGAGATGTCAGAAGGTCATCTTCCAATACAATTATGGTTTCGAACTTGTTAAGCAATTCGCTGACGCCTTCAATAATGTTTCTGCTTAGACCGTAGTTTTTTTCTCTCTCCACAACGGTAACCTTCTTAAATACGGAGATTGAATGGCAGTAACTTCTCACGGCCGAAACTTTGGCTTTCTCATTATCGTTTCGTTCCCCATCGCAATAAATCCATAGTTCGGTTTCCGAAGCAAGATCATTGAGGCTGAGCGCTTTTACGGTTTCTTGCAGGTGGTATAACCTGTTGAACGCAAATATGACGATGGGCGAAGGGTTACTGAACATACGCAGGTGTTGGGTTCTTTTTGAGAAGTATTCTAAGCAGCAACATGTAAAACAATAGATAGAGGCCGTTAATCAAAATCGATGAAATTCCTGCGCCATAAGTTCCTTTTGTGCGAATAAGATAAAGATTCAGCGGTATTGAAATACAACAAATCACAATTGCTGAAATAAAAGTGAATTGTGTTTTTCCCAGGTGAATAAGGTAATTAGAATTTAATGTTGTAAGGGAAATGAAGATTTGAGACAACAATAAAAGAGGGCACAATAACAATGCCTC
>CAMLPA010000043.1 GCA_946481605.1 uncultured Flavihumibacter sp.
TACTGACCGTTGCACCACCGTAAGCGCTGTCCAGGGCTGTGGTGATGGGCGCATCAAGGGTGATCGTATTTCCGTTCACCTCAGTAACCGTTCTATCCCAGCGGATGCTTCTGTCCATTGGTTTCCAGCCGAGCGAAGTAATTCCGCCACCGAAATGTTCCGTTCCTAAAACGCCGATCCATTTTTCGGTGAATGGCCGCTCTACAATGACCTGATCTCCTTTTTTGAAAAGGTTGTTCTTCACCGTTAGCTTTGTTTCATTTACCGGAACATAGGCATCGGTTAAGACTATGGAAGCATCTGCCTTCCTGTTGTTTTCGCCCAGTACTTCAATCATCGTTTCTCTTGAACGCCCCGCCCCCACCAGTATAGTTCCATCTTCCCCTATTCCACTGCCCCTCAACACAATACCGGAAGCCGAAATCTTCAACGCACCATTTACCCGGTAAGTCCCAGGCGCCAATAATACCGCACCACGGAAACCATTTGCATCGGGCTTCAGGCCCGCGACATAATCAATTGCTTGCTGAATTTGCTGCGTGGCATCCCCTTCTATTCTCCCCAATTTCACCACGGCTTTCACAAAAGGAATCTCATCATTTCCTCCCCTGTAACCCGCATGGGAGAAATCTGGCACCCGGTTCCCAAGGGAATCCTTCAGCAGTACCAGCGCACCGTTCTTAAAGCTGACCAGTGGCTCAGGCGGCTTTGGCTTCTGTGCGAATACCTTAATGCCGGTAAGCACAGTGACGCCTGAAAGCATAAACAGTCTGACTAAAAAAGATATCGTTTTATTTCGCTTCAATCGCGTTGCTGTTTTACTGGAGAACATATAAGGAATGTACATTAAATCCCTTAAAAAAAACTGTACAGGCAGATGTATTGTTCCATCCGGCCTGTACAGCGCATTAAGAACAATCCTTTATTTTTTCGCGGTGCTTTGCGCCACCACCCAGTTCAGGTATTCTTCTATGTTTGTATATTTTTTACCGGGCTTTGTAGCGGAAGCGTCGGCGGGATTATTGGGGTTCAATCCGTTCGCGCGTTCCCATGTATCGGGTATGCCGTCGTTATCAGCGTCTTTGTATGGAGCGCCTTTGTAATCGGGATATCCGCCCACCTGGCTGATATCGGTAATGATACCCTGTTTGTAGGAATCGATGGGCAACCTTCTGTGTTTGAACTGTGTTTCAGGCAGTTTCACGTTAGGATCGAATTTGATCTGTCCGGTCCTTACCTGTTCGGTGATCCTCGTATCTACCGGATCCCTTTTAGGCAGTGTGGCGCCAGCGTTTGCGAGCACGTGTGTGAAGGTTTCTTTCGCGCTCATGATCGGGAAAGAAGGCATGGGTAACGGCTTGTTCCACTTCATATCAGCCGTGTATTTGCCTGCGTTGGGCATATCTTCCACCTGCACGCCGCCATCCCAGTTGTCTTTTGTAACGCGGTCGTTTCCTTCCACGATATTTCCGTTCACGTAAGCGCGTCCGAACACCAGGTAACCGAGTTTACTTCTGCCTGCTTCCGGCTTCACGATGCGGTATGCGAGCGGCGAATTGGTGGGTGTAAGCGGTCCTGGCTTATAATAATTGTTGATGATGTTGTACATCGCCCTGTAATCACCCCCGTCTACGGAGCGGTGCACCCAGTTGAACACTACGTTGTTCACGAAGTTGAAGATACCGTACCATCCGATGGAAGGATTTCTACCTGCATTATCGGCCCAGAGGTTGCGCATGAAAGTGCAGTTCTCTCCGCCTAATGTGCTGCCGAAGGCATGGTTCCAGGTATCCAGCGCTTCGGAGAAGATGGAATTCTGGATCGTGATGTTGACGGTAGGCAGTTTATCTTCCGCGAGTTTACCGGTGCTGTCGTTGTACATGTGGCGGTACATGCTCATGTTTTCATCCAGTCCCCAACTTGCGGAGACGTGGTCGATCATGATATTCCCGATCGGGTTTCCGCCTATGGCGTCATCCCTTCTGCCCACATTGGTTTCACCTCTGCGGAAGCGCATGTAGCGGATGATAACATCGTGCGTATTGATCCAAACCGATTCTCCGGCCACGCATACCCCATCTCCAGGAGCGGATTGTCCGGCGATGGTAATGTACGGTGCACGGATAATGAGCGGTGATTTGAGGCGGATGATGCCGGCCACATTAAACACCACGGTTCTGGCGCCGCCCTGTTCGCAGGCCCAGCGTAAACTACCGGGGCCATCGTCGTTCAGGTTGGTCACCACATACACTTTTCCACCACGGCCGCCGAAGGAAAATTTTCCGCCGCCTTCGGCTCCTGGGAAGGCAGGCACATCAGCCTGTGGCAGATCATACGGGCGGGCGGCCCATGGAATGTAGGGCCTGCCATTCCGCGCCTCTTCCTGGATTACGTGCAATGCTTTCACCCAGGCTTCCTGGCTTTTTTTCATGGCCTCCGCCATCATTTTATCACTTTCCTCCTGGATCTCTTTCGGGACCTGGGGGTACTGTGCCGAAGCGCTCCATCCTGTTAAGACAAGGGCTACACCAAAAATTGCTTTTTTACAGATAACATTCATGCTACTAACTTTCAATATTTCAAATCAATTAAGGATCACAAGCAGTTCATGGCGGCTGGTAAGGTTAATGGTTTACTGGAGGGGATCGAAGGTGCCGGCACCTCCGTAGAAGTCGGGCCAGTCTTTCGTTTGTTGAAGATAGGGTGACCCTATCAGAATATTCTGGTGGAAACCGAAGAAATAATATTGATTGTACCACCTGAAGGTCCAGTTGGCAGGATTGGTTGGATCAATGTTATCCCTTTCGATTATTTGGAAGTGGTTATCATAGAGATAATCAAGGTAAGCATCAAAGTTTGCGAACCCTGGAGGAAGGACGGCTGGCTCTCTATCGATGACCGGCACGGAATTGTCGGCTTTTCTAACCATGGGATCTCCTGAGAGACCGTTTCCTGGGAAATACCTGGTTCCGTCTGCTTTCTTAACATAAATCCAATATGCGGTTCTCCTGGTTCCGTTCAGGGGTTGCACTCCCAACCTGGTGCATGTACCATAATCATCATTGAACAGCAGCCAGCGGCGAAGGTCATAAAAACGTTTGCCTTCATAAGCGAATTCAATTTTACGCTCATTAAGTACCGCTGCGAAAAGCTTGTCACGGCTTCCTGCGGCATCTCCCAGTCCGTAATTACCATCGCTTCCTGCAACAAGCCCTGCACGTTCCCTTATTTTTTTGATTCCATCCAACCCTTCGCTTAACCTTCCTGTTCCGATTGCAGCTTCTGCCAAATTAAGGATTACTTCAGCAAAGCGGAGTTCCATGTAATTTGTACCGCTTAAACTGAAATCACCGGCGGAACTTGCTGTTGCAGTGGGGTTGGTGGCTTTTCTTACATAGATGCCACTAGAATTTGGATTTGCTTCTGTATAAACATTGGGGCTTACAGCAGTTCCGTTGTTAAACCAGGAGTAAGTCCATTGCCTGAAATTCGGATTCGTTCCTGAAGGCCATACAGCCCCGTTGTAAGTGAAGGTTTTATAGAACCTCGGATCCCTGTTTTTGTAGAACTTTTTGGGGTCGTAAGGATACTGGGTGGAAGCTTCGGCAGGCATTTTTCCATCTCTCATGGGGAAAGCATCTACCATTTGTTTGGTTGGAGAGATGGATCCGCCACCTCCTTGCTGTCTTGACCTGGCGGCTTGTTCCCATCCGTTATTTTTTCTGGTCTGGTCGGAAGAAATATTATTAAACATCCAAACCACTACAGCTTCGGGATTATCTATTTCACTGAACCACATATTCTCCCAGGCCTGCGCATTATTGAACCCTCCATTACTAAAAAGCCCAAACCCATTTGATTCCAGTAATGTTTTCGCTTCATTGTTTGCCTGATAGGCTCTTTCCCAGCGAGCGGCATCATCGTTCCTGTTAAACAGGGGACTAGCCCAGGTGAGCAACACACGGCCTTTCATTGCAGCCGCACCGCCACTTGTGATGCGTCCCCAGTTAACACCTGAGTTTTGCCAGCGTCCAGGCAGCATCGCAATAGCCTGATCAAGATCCTCTACGATCTGTTCCAGTGTTTCTGTTGAAGAACTTCTTTGTACCTGTAGTTCAGGATTATCTTCGGCACCTATTGGATCTTGTGGTGTGAGTACAAGGGGAACGCCACCGTACAGGCGCAGCAATTCGAAATACTGGTAAGCTCTCCAATAATACACCTGTCCCTTAAGCCTGTTGCGCGTAACCTCCGGAAGTCCATGCTGATCTATTTGCGCAAGAAAAAGGTTGATCTGCTTCAAACGGGTCCAGGTATTGTTGGCAATACTTGCAGACATTCTTTGTCCGAAATACTGATTGGCATGGTTCTGAACAATCGAGATGGAAGCCCATTCCCGGTTATAATCCGTTTGCCCGGCCATTTCATCTGTTGTACGCGTATATGCATCACTGAAAGTACCATTTGCTCCGGTTTGTTGCTGCACGAATACTGGCGCACCTGAACTGGGAAGAAACAGACTGTAAACATGGTCCACATAAGCTTGCGCGATCACAGAGTCCATAAATACCTCTTCATTCAGGCCCGTAAGGTCTCTTTTCTCCTGTAGGAACTTATCGCTACATGCGGAAAAACCGATGGAGAGAGAAAGGAATGATATATAAATTATTTTTTTCATAATGGAAACTTTTCGTCGAACTAAGATTAGAATGTAAGATTTAGCCCCAGAGAAAGTGTTCTTAGTACCGGGTATGAATCCCAGGCTCCTTCAGAATTTTTATAAGAGAATGGGTTGTAAAGATTCAACGGATTCAATGCAGATACGATAACACGTGCATTACTTATTTTAGCTGCGCTAACCCAGCGCTTTGGCACTGAATAGCTGATGTTTGCATTCACCATTCTCAGGCGGAAGGAATTTACACCCCAAAAAGATGACAATACGGAATTAACATCTGAATGAAATGCGTTAGGATAGATGCCGTTGGGATTTAGAACCGGATCCCACATATCTGCCCAATAGGCCGGGCCATTTTGGAACAGATTAGTAATATTCCTTTGTAAGGGATCAAACGCATCCATTTCCGACCAACCTCCGAAACTTCCCCCAATAACGCAATCAAAAGCAAGTCCCTTGTAAGAGGCGCGCAAAGTAGTACCGAATGAATAACGATTAGAACTTTTTCTTGAAAGCAATATCTGATCGTTGTTATCAACAATGCCATCCGGGCCTGCAAAAGTTCCATCATCCTGAAGTTCCCCTCTTACGTCGGCATAATAAAGCATTCCGGGACGCAGTTGTGCTGCCGTCACGCCCAACATTTCAGTGATTCCAAACTTCTGAACATAGTTATTTACATCTTCCTGAGTTTTGAACATCCCGATGTACTCATACCCCCAGGTTCCAAAATCGGTAGATGTTCCGGGGCGTGCATTCCACGGGAAAAGGATATCCCTTTCATTAAAGTTTCCTTTCAGTACTTTATTGTCGGACCAGGAGAACCTGAAATCAATACCATAGGTAAAATCCTTCCCTCTTTGTTCGTTCCATCCGATACCGATTTCATAACCGAATGAGTTTACCTCTGAATAATTTTGTGGCGCAACTGTTCCACCAACTGTAACAGGAACATTTGTTATGTTCTCCAATAAACGTCTTCCCAAATTGAAGTAACCATCCACATTCAAAGAAAGGCGGGATTTCAGGAAACGTGCATCTACACCAAAATTGTGTTTGGTATCTTCGCTCCAGGTAGCGTCTCTGTTAGGGGAAGCTTCCATCCTCATCCCGATATTGGCAGGATTGGTATTGTTACCAAAAGCCGTTCTTCCATTTTGGAAAGTATAACGCTGACGCCACAGCCATGCACGCGTGTCATCTTTTCCCAGCAATCCGATCGAATAACGCACCTTCAGGTAATCAAATACATTCGATTTAAAAAATTTCTCATCAGACATCACCCAACCTGCGGCCAGGGAATAAAACTTGCCCCAGTAATTTTCGGGAGCAAACTTGGTAGACGCATCTGATCTGAAGAGAAAATCGACTGAATAGCGGCTACTATATGCGTAGCCGAGTCTTCCAATATACCCAAGTGTTCCGGTTTCATAAGCGTTGGTACTGCCATCGATGGTTCCGAACGCGGTATTAAATTGCCCGTTTGTTCCTGCTACCGGGGCTTCCTTGTAAGCTTCAACAGCTCTAGAGTCTGCTTCAGAACGTTCCGCTGTGAAGAAAGCGCTTACAGAGTGGTCACCAAACTGACGTGCATAGTTTACAGAAATGTTTGCCTGATAGCTAAATGTCCTGTTACTGGAATGAATAATTCTGTTATGGTTTTGTGCGATTACAGGTGTTGGCCCGGTTGCTCCCTCATAAATATGGCCATGATCCCCCTGCATGTTTGAGAAGTTGTACAAAGGATAAAGTGTTCCAATGCTCTCCGTGTAGCTTGAGCCGGAATTCCGTCCGTATGTACCACGAAATTTCAATCCATCAACAAAAGGAACCGCATATTCAAGGAAGGTATTCAATGTTAACGCATTTCTGCTGCCATCTGCATAATTCCTTAATCTGTCCAATTCAAACAAGTGGTAGGCAGACACATTATTCCCCCCGGGACCAGGCAGTTTTACCGGGAAGCCATCTATGTAAGTAGGAATATGGCGTGGCGCCCGCAACAGAATTCTATAATCATTCTCAACGTTTGTACCACCAATCCTGCTGTTCAGCCTGCTATCCTTTCCCATATTACCTGAAACCTGCAGCCCTAACTTCACACCTTCGGCGAGATTGACATCTGTTCCGGCCCTGAAGGTCCATTTATTATCAAGTAAGCGACCAAGGTTTCCATCCTGCTTGTAATTAGTCACACTTGCAAAATAAGTCGCCCTTTCCGCACCACCACTGAGGTTTAGGGTATGCCTCATTGTAGTGGAAGATTTCCAGGCCTGGTCTAACCAATTGTGGTCAATAGTTTTATAGTGCTCCAATTCATCTTCACTGAAAAAATAATTACGATCGCCAATATTAGTAACATTCGCACCTGTTGGACCGTTCAGTATGTTAATGTAACGAGCCATTTCATAGGCACTCATCATTTTTGTATGATTAACCGCATCGGTAGTTGCCATGCTTCCGCCATAGGTTATCCTTGGCTTCCCCATTTTTCCTCTTTTAGTTGTCACCAACACGACACCATTGGCGCCTCTTGATCCATATATGGCCGCACCTGCATCTTTAAGAATAGTGATACTTTCTACTTCAGTAGGATCCAGGGAATTAAAAAGATCAGCAATAGGTTGTCCCTGAGAATTTACCTGAATCACATCATCGATAACATATAGGGGACCGTTCGTTCCTCCATCTTTCGCGAGGCTCGAAGGATTTCTTACTACCAATTGTGCAGGAGAACCAGGCCTTGAAGTACCCCCACTTACTGAGACCCCCAGCAAGCGACCAGCCAGCGCGGCACCGAGGTTCCCTACCGGAAGATCTTCCACTTCCTTCATGTTAATGGTAGTGGCAGCGTTGTTCAGCCTGGATCTTTTTTGTGATCCATAACCGATTACAACGATGTCATCCATACTCGTACCAGAGGAAGCCATTGTTATATTAAATTCCGTTCCGGTCTTCACATTGATCTCTTTATCCGTCATCCCGATATAACTTACCAGCAAGGCAGATGCGGACGCGGGAACGGTAATCGTGAACGTGCCATCGGCTTTTGTTGCCGTACTGATCCGGTGGTCTTTTACCGCAACGGTGGCATCGGCAAGCGGAGCGCCTTTATCATCCGTCACCTTACCAGTTACGACTTTATCCTGTTGTTGAAAATACGCCCGGTGGTTACTTCCGGAAGCGTTCGCGCCCGCCGGGGAAAGCGCTGAAATAGCAGCGGCGGAGCACATGACAAGCAGTAATCGCTTCATAAGCATAATCTTTAAAGAATCGTTAGTTGATGGGATTTTGAACCCACAATAAAGGTATCATTATGATGTTCTGTAAAAAATGGGAGGTTTTACTAAGATAATGGACGATTTTCCTATTTCCCATTTTTACGTGCCCGCACTCTTTCTTCCCATTTCTTACTTTCTTCCTTCATATTGTATCCTTCCGCAGATAAATAATTGTTGATGCGGCCCTTGTATTTACCAAACCAGCCGTGCTTTCTTTCAGAAGATTCCGCATCCATCGCATGTTCGCGCGCCTCAACCAGCCAGTTGTAAATTTTGGTTTTCTGCGCAGCCGTAAGATTCGGCAACATATCCTGATACCCGGCCCAGGTAATGGGCAATACGCCGTAAGTGAGGCCATCCTTTACCTGTTCAATCTGAGTTTCATTTAATGTAGTTCCCAGCTTTTTCAAAAAAATCGGATGAAGTGAATCAATGGAGGCAGTCGCAACTGCATGTATGGCCGCAAGTTTGGCATCTTCAGGTTTTGTTCCGGCGACTAATGTTCTTTTGTACTGGTTAATCGCCGTATCGCGCCGGGCATAAATATTGTTTAGGTTATTGTAATGGTGCGCAATGTGAAAGACTGTTGTTTTCGCTTTTGCTGAATCCTCCAGTTTCATGCCCTGTACGATCTTTTCGGCGCGACCGGTTACTACTTTTAAATAAGCTGCTTCAGGAGAGGCGTTGGTTTGTGCTGAGAGGGATAATTGCGTGAATACTAAAGCGAGTGGGAAGAGTATCTTTTTCATGTTTCCGTTTTTGGCCTCACCCCCGGCCCCTCTCCCCATGGAGAGGGGAGATGCACCGGATCGAAGGAGATTATTTTAAGAAGATTGTTATTTATTGATAGTTGCTTTTTGTTTTATTGAATTTCCAGGCCTGCTATGGCAAGGCCTGAAGCATTTTCAGTAATCAGGGTTAGGGTGTAGTTTCCAGCGTTGATGCTTGTTCCGGTATCGGTATGGATTAGTCCCCATTTGTGGGGGAGGTAGGGATCGAATACCACTTGTGTATCTTTCATGAGGGTCCCGTCTGCGGCATGAAGCAACATGCGGGCTGTGAAAGATTCGTTTGTTCTGTTCACATACCTTAAACGGATGGCATATACATCCGCCACGCCTACAGAAATTTTCCATTGTACCGTGTCACCGTAAGCATGGTTGAAAATGATGGCATTTTTTCCATTCAGGGTATCGCGCTGCGCACCTGCTCCTTTCAATACCGTGTTTTCTATTTTATAACCGGTAGTCGGTTTCAGGTCGAAGGCCGGGTCCATTTTCATGGGGGGAACTATGGCGATAAACAAATCTTTTCCCTGCTTCCTGCTGAATTCCAGCAGTTCGTTTTTTACGCCGTTTTTTCTGAAAACTTTCCATTGCTTTTCAATTCCCGCAAATGCGATCTCTTTTTCCAGCGATACCCATCCCTTGCCGGGCAACTCATTTGCAATCCCGCTTTCTACTGCAGCATACCATATTGCATCTTCGTTCAACTGAAGAGATGTAGTTTCCTCCGTTAAAGTTGCAGCTTCCGGAAAGCAAATCCATTCAGCGGCATACCATTCAGCAGGAAGCCCACTGATGGTTATTGTTTCTTTTTCTGTTTTACGGTCGCCTAGGTTCAACCATTTTTTAACTATCCCATTTCCGCTTACTACACTAACCCTTCCCTCCTTTTCATTTTGCTTTACTTTATTTTTGTTATTTCCCTTCCCTTCAATTTCATCAGCGATAGCGATCGCTGAAATAAATGCCTGTCCTGCCGCCACTCCAGGAAAGCTGATAACCAATTGGCCGTTTTCCGAATCAGCGGTGATTACTTTTTTAAACACCCTGTTGGGGCCGATTTCGCTCCACACATCCAAATTTTTCAAGACTATCTTCTTGTTGACCGCCACATCAAATACACGATAGCCCGCAGCATTTACGGCCGGGAACCAGGTTTCCGCAAAATAGAGTTCAACGCGGTACCTGCCATCCGGCACAGGGAACCGGTAAGCAAGTTTAGCCCCACCATACCTCATATATTGGAACAACGGCCATTCCTTTGTGTCCTGCACAATTTCTTTCCTGTAGCGCTGACTTCCGAAAACAGAAGGCACTCCTTCAAAGGCGTCGCCCCATGATTTGCTTCCCCATTTTCCGGAGTCGGAAGAATGCCTGTCGGCACTCCAGGTATAGCCATAAGCATCCGTCCAGTCAGGGCCGCCACAATTCACCCGGTACAGGTAGTGCCTGTTTTTTGCGGGTGCTATGGCTTCTTTCTGTTTGCTTTTCCATTCCCGCAGTTTTGGCGCCTCCGGCAGGTGGTGCAGCAATATTTTATCTTCCGCAACAGGTTTACCCTTTACGTAACCGATCGCACGCAACACATTGTATTGAATGAACACATTATCCCATTGGAAATGCGTGCCGATACCCTTATTTTTTTTTCTCCCCAGTGAAACACCCTGCAGGTCGTTCCACAACTCCACTTCATCACAATTGGAGTACACACTTATATTTTTTTGCATACCGGGCTTTGTGAACCTTCCGGGCCAGGTATGAGAAACGATATATACCATCGGTTCTTTTTCCGCTGGAACAAAGTTACTCCTGAACAGGTAGAAAGCATCCGTCGGCTCGCTCCACAGGGTGAAAACACCCTTGTAGTTTACGGGTCCGATCCGGTCAATTTCACGGAAGCCCTCTCCACTTTGTGAACGTCCCGGATTCTCGTGGGAGTAGAGCAGCCAATGAAAGTGGCCGGCGACCTCATTTTTTACGGAGTCCGCCAACCGTATTTTCGTCTCCATGATCTCCGTCATTTTCTCCTCGGAGTATCCGTTTTTTTCTCCCTTCTCCCCGTGAAGATCAATGGACCGCCAGGCACCATATTCGCCCACCAGTATCTGTCGCTTCAGGTCAGCCCCATAGGTTTGGGGATCCCCACCATAGGTTCCGGTCCAGTTCTGGGGTACATCCCAATCTGTGCCGGCACCGCCGTTGCAGGTGGTTACCAGTCTTTCTGAAGATGCGCCGGGGTCCATCCGCCTGATAATTTCCGTGCATTCGCGCGCGAAATCTTCGGGTAGTGTGCTTTCATTCTCCAATCCCCAAAGGATAATGGATGGGCTATTCCTTCTTTCCTTTATCCAATCGCACAGCAGTTGCTTGAAATTGTTCCTGAACGTCGGGTTATCGAACCAGATATGTGCGCCAAATTGCGGCCACCAAAGGATTCCACGCTTATCCCATTGTTCCTGGTAACGCAGATTATGCGGCTGATGAGCATCTCTGAACGCATTATAACCTGCATCCACTACCTGTTTTACCCGGGCATTGATTTCAGTTGAAGAAAAAGCATGGCTCTTTCCCATCGCGTGTTCATACTCGGCGGTTCCGTTAAGGAATACTTTCTTCCCGTTCAGCAAGAACGCTCCACCCTCTTTCAGTGAAGGCCAATGAATAGAGCGGATTCCAAACTTTGTTGTTACCCGGTCCAATTCTTTTCCTCCGGCACGCAACACTGTTTCTACCCGATACATGACAGGGTTGGTATTGCTCCATCTTTCGGGATGATCAATTTTGTTAAATGAAATGGTATCTTCTATCGTTTTTCCAGGTTTCATGTCCAGTTTTTTCACGGACCTCCCAACCAGTTTTCCACCCGGAGCATACAATGTATTTTCCACTTCCACGGCAACTGTGGCAGCCCCGTATTGCTTCAATTCTACCGTTCCCTTTACTTCAGCCCGATCATTTACAAGATCATCTTTACTCCAGAAATAGGTTCCGAAGGGTTCCACACGAACTTCGTTGGTCACCACCAGGTGTACCGGCCTGAAAATCCCCATAGGCTGCGAGCCTTCAGAAAAACCGATTTCAGCACTGCATCCCCCGCAAACCCAGGGCAGGTCGGTGATGCCCGCAGGGTGATCGGCCCGGACAGCCAGCAGGTTGGATTTGCCCGGAACAACAGCTTCCGTGATATCAATCGTGAACGTGGTCCTTCCTCCTGCATGTTTTCCCACCAGTTTTCCATTCAACCAAACAGTGGCGTAAGATCCTACTCCTTCAAAGAATAAAAAATACCGTTTGTTGCGCCCCTGATCCGGAACCTGTACCAAATTTCTATACCACGCATAACCGTGCCTGTTACCATGCTTCATTCGCCTTAACCCTTCATACTGGTCCCAGTTGTGCGGAACGATAACCGGCGACCACGCTGCATCATTGAAGGAATGTTGCGCAAAGTCATTGTAATTTTTATCCATAGCATCTGCGGCAACAGTCTTCCAGCCTCCGGAAAGTTCCATTTCCCAACGTGCATTGCTTTGTGCCGCCAACCTGTTCAGCGGCAGCAATAGTATCCACAAAAAGAAATTATATTTTTTCCAGCTTTTCATTGAATGACAATACTCCTCCTTTGCGGGTTTGAATCTGAATTGTTTTTTCACCGTATTTAAGTGTGCAGGAACCTCCATTGCGGGAAAGTATTTTCACCTGTTTGAGCCTGTTGTTTTCCCAACTCATGTCCAGCACAAAATTCCCCCTGGTACACAGTCCTTTTACTGCCCCGGAGGCGAATGCTTTGGGAAGCGCCGGCAACAGTTCGATCTGTTCTTCCTGGCTTTGCACCAGCATTTCTGCTACGCCTGCAGCCCCGCCGAAATTGCCATCGATCTGAAAAGGCGGATGGGCGTCAAAAAGATTATCATACACGCCACCACGCTCTGTGCCATCTGCGGCTACGGCCGGTTCCAGCAACCTGTTCAATATTTTAAGTGCATGGTCTCCATCCCTGAAGCGCGCCCAAAGATTCACCTTCCAGGCAAGGCTCCATCCGGTACCATCATCACCTCTGTACAACAGGGATTGCCTTGCGGCCCGCATCAGATCTGCATCTTTCTGCCGGATGTCCGTTCCGGGATATACGCCCCAAAGATGTGATACATGCCTGTGTTTATTGGTCGTATCATCTTTGTCCTGCATCCATTCCTGCAATTGCCCGAAACGTCCGATCCTGTTGGGTGCAATACGTGGCACAAGCAGCGACAGTTCTTTCCTCAAAGCCGCATCCGTATTTAGCACCCGAGCGGCATCGGTACAATTCCTGAAAAGCTCCCGTATCATCTGATGGTCCATGGTTGGACCAGCAACAAGCCCCCCCTGTTCAGGAGAGTTGGAAG
>CAMLPA010000044.1 GCA_946481605.1 uncultured Flavihumibacter sp.
TAAAAGGCCTATTCCCAACACGGTACTGCCACCGCGTAAGGAAACGCTTCTTTTTTTACTCATAAACTGGTTTGTTTGGTTTGTAGAATTTGGCGAATCGTTATTTATATGTGTTTGTTTTTATTATTATTCTGCTGCATACAGCTTCCACAACGCATCCAGCCCCATGCCCATCTTCTCTTCAATCATGGCTTCGTTGTAGCGCTCGCGCATCATGCGGTGGTGCAGGTAATCGTTGAATCCTGGCGACTGTACTTCGATCCAGTTCAGGAACCTTGCTGTTACCCGGTAGGCATCCGTGTAATTTTTTGTTTTGGTATCGGCAGGAAGCGGGAATGCTTCGTGGGCGATCTTTTTGTAAGCGTGACGGATGTAATCGGCCATTCCTTCCACCAGCCAGCCAGGCACACCACGCTGGTAATCTTTCTGTAAAAGGTGAATCGCCTCATGGGTGAGTACACCAATATCGTTGGGGTTCTTTTTGAACCAGTCGTTGCTGAAGGTGAGTTTCCCGTCGCTGGCATAAGCGGGTACATTGGTGAGTTCCGGATCGAAACGCACATACACTTCCCAACCTTCGTTGCCGCCACGCTTACCGTAACGCTCGTGGATCATGGGATAGATTTCATAGAAGAAAGCTTCCACTTTCTTTACCACGGGCACCAATACCGGATCGTTGTTGAAGGTGATGTGTATCTTGTATTTCTCATGGTTCTTTTTAAATACCTGGAACCTTCTCCACAACTGCTGTTCCGTTTCTTTATAGGTATTCCACAATACGGGGGAAGGTTCTTCCTTTTTCTTCAGACGGGTGGAGAATGAATCAATTACGGCCACATTCCAACTGGCCAGCCATTCAATAAAAGCTTCGCCTTCCGCCTGAGAGGAAAGGTAAACCGGCTTATCGGTTTTCTGCGTATCATACCAGCGGATCAGTTGCTGGGTAACTGCTGTAATTTTGGGTTCTACCGGGAGGGTCCCCGCCTGTACACTGGAAAAAGAAAGGCAAAGCACTGCCTGGAGCAACAAAAGCGTTGTTCTTCTCATAACAATTAGCCGGTTTTATTTATGTAGGCAAATTATTCAAGCGTGGGCCGTTTTGTTGTCAATGGAATTCAAACGGAATGTTAACGGATTTTAAATTTGAAGGCGCTCCGCAGATTTTCCCGTTACTTTAAACCCCGGAAAAGGTTATGAAACAATCCCTGAACACTTATCGGATCATCGCCATCATCAGCTTCCTGATCCTGGCCTGCGTGCAGTTCTACCTGGTGTGGAACACGTACCAGTTGACCAATGAACGGTATTATTACTCGGAAAAAGGGATTTTAAAAGAGCAGTACGGACTGAGTGTGCGCAACGATAAGGTTTTCCCCGGCGGGAGAAAGATTATTGATTCCATGCTGAACCCGAAACTCTATTATATGGATTCCCTCCGGCAATTCGCGCCCGCAAAACTGAATCCTTATGTGGGCAAACTGGCCGATTCCATTTTCCACGAACTGATCCGGAAAGAAAATATCGGACAACTGATCCAGGAGGTGAAGCGGCAGAACAAGATCACCGATTCCCTCGAATATGCCTTACGGATAGACGATATGCACATTGTGCTTTCCGATGTGAAATACCTCTCCGTTTACAACAAAAAATCCGTTTCACCCTATATCTCTAAAAATATTCAGTCGCCCACGGGCATCCTGATCGGAGGCAACCTGAAAGACCTCAACAGCCAGAACAATGTATCGGCTTTCACGGTGAGCAGCCCGGAAGCATTTAACTACGGCGTTACTTTTACATTGTACGTGGATACGGTAAAAAGAAACATGGAGATCGTGCGCCGCATGTTGTTAACGCTCAGCTTATCGCTGGGTTCCATCCTGATTATGCTGGTGCTGTTCTTCTTCACTTTCAGGAACTGGCTGCGCCAGAAGAAGCTGGCCGAAATGAAATCGGATTTCATCAACAATATCACCCACGAGTTCCATACGCCATTGTCTGCCATCATCGTCGCGAACAAGAACCTCCGCAACGAACGCATCATGGAGAAAAAAGAGAACATCGTTTCGCTGGCGGAAGTGATCGCAAGGCAGGCCGAAAGGTTAAAAAGATTGTTCAACCAGGTGCTGGACATTACCCTGATGGAAAACAGGAACCTCGACAAAAAAGAATACCTGCTGCCTGAACTGATCCAGGGGATTATTACGGATTACAGGCTGAAACTGGGGGATACGCCCGTCAACATCATTTACAACAACACTTTAAAGCAGGAACGGGTGCTGCTGGATGAATTCTATTTCACCACGATGGTGATGAACCTGTTCGACAACGCCATTAAATACAATGAAAGCGATGTGAAGGAGCTGGTAATTTCTACATGGGAACAAGAAGGACAAATGGTGCTCTCCATTCAGGACAACGGCATGGGCATGTCTCCCAAAAACATCCGCCACATTTTTGAAAAATTTTACCGGGAAAAGAACAGCTATTCCCATCCGCTCCGCGGGCTTGGACTGGGCCTTTTCTATGTAAAAGAATGCGTGGATGCCCACGGCTGGAAGATTTCCGTTACCAGCGAACCCAGAACAGGCAGTATCTTTACCATAATGATCCCGCAAAAATAAACGGGTACAAAATAAATTGCAGTGATGAAAGCGAAGGTTTTACTGATTGAAGACGAACACGACCTGGGGAACGTGGTTAAACAGTACCTCGAAGTGATGGATTTTGAAGTAGCCTGGTGCAAAACCGGATTGCAGGCGCTCGAAACTTTTAAGGCATCGCCCTACCAGTTCCATATTATTCTGATCGATATCCAGTTGCCGGAGATGAACGGGTTCGAACTGGCAGAACGCATCGTGTCGATGAACACCAAAATACCGTTCCTTTTCCTCACGGCACGCGGTGAAAAAACCGACCGCATCGCGGGGTTAAAACTGGGTGCGGACGATTATATCACCAAACCCTTCGATATCGATGAACTGGTGCTGCGCATCCGCAACATCATCCGCAGGAACCAGTCGGGCGCCTTCCACGAAAAGAACGACGTGCTGGAAATGGGCAACCTCCGCTACCACAAGGACTCCCTGAAACTTATTATAGACGGACAGAAAGAAGTAACGCTCACCCCACGGGAGGCCGAACTGCTGGAATACCTGTTCAACCACCCTAACCGGGTGATCAAACGCGCCGAGATACTGACCAGGCTCTGGGGTCAGAACGATTATTTCCTGGGCAGAAGCCTGGACGTATTCATCTCCCGCATCCGCAAGTACATCGGGAATAACCCCGACATCAGCATCAGCAATATCTACGGGGTGGGATTTGTGTTTAAAGTGAATGAAGCCACGGTGAAACCCTAGGGAATGTTGAATTTTGGAGGTTGAATTTTGAATGTAGGAACAACACGAGATGTTATGGCGCTACCACTCATCCAATCCAACATTCATCATTCAGAATTTAAAATTATATTTGGCTCTATGCTAAAGATTCTCGAAGTACTCTGGAGCAGCTTTAAAATGGCTTTGCAGGAGTTGCGGGTGAACAAACTCCGCACCTTCCTTTCCCTTTTTGGCATTACTATCGGCATTTTCTGCATCATTGGTGTACTGGCTACCATCAGTTCGCTGAAATACAATATCCAGGAAAGCGTGTCCACCATGGGCGCCAATACCATTTACATTCAGAAAGAACCCTGGGGCGACGATGGCGGTCCCAATTCCTGGTGGAAGTACGCCAACCGGCCCAACCCCAAATACGAAGAACTGGAGTTCATCAAAAAAAGATCGTCCCTCGCACAAAACGTGGCTTTTATCACGTTCAGCGGCTCTAATGTGGAATACAAAGAATCCCAACTCAACAACGTTACCTGGTACGCCGTTACTGAAGAATACAGCGATATCCAACCGATAGATGTGGCTTACGGCCGCTACCTGAGCGCCAACGATTTCATCAGCGGCAGCAATGCCATGGTGCTGGGTTACGCGAATGCGGAAAAACTTTTCGGTAACCCCGAAAGAGCCGTGGGCAAAGAAGTAAGCATCAAAGGCAGAAAAGTACAGATCATAGGGGTGATGAAAAAATACGGCCAGAGTAACTTCGGCGGCTGGGATTTCGACAACATCCTGATCGTTCCTTACCTGTTCGCCCGTTCCCTCATCAATGAAAAATACGCCGGTGGTATCCTGATGGCCAAAGGCGCCGAGGACCTGCCTGTTCAGGCGCTGAAAGAAGACCTTACCGGGGTGATGCGCTCCATCCGGAAACTCTCCCCCACCCAGGAAGACAATTTCGCGCTCAACGAAATATCTGCGGCCAACGATTTTCTCGATTCCATCTTCGGCTCTATCAACGCCGGTGGCTGGGCCATCGCGGCATTATCCCTTATTGTAGGCGCCTTCGGTGTGGCCAATATCATGTTCGTGACCGTAAGGGAAAGAACCAGCCAGATCGGTTTGAAAAAAGCCATTGGCGCGAAAAAATCCATCATCCTCACCGAATTTCTGCTGGAATCCGCTTTCCTCTGCATCATCGGCGGACTGGCAGGTGTATTGCTCGTATTTATTCTGACCAAAATACTCAGCGCCGCCTTCGGCTTCGCCATCTTTGTTTCCGTACAAAACCTCGCCCTGGCCATTGGTATTTGTATCCTGCTCGGGGTACTTTCCGGTATCATCCCAGCCAGAACGGCCGCAAGGCTGGATCCGGTGGTGGCGATCAGAACGAAGTAAGTTGTAATTTTGCACCTTAAATTTCCTCCATTGCCCACCATACTCGCCATAGAATCTTCCTGCGATGAAACTTCCGCCGCCGTTTCGGTAGATGGAGTCATTCGCTCCAATTTCATCGCCAACCAGACCGTTCACGAAAAATATGGTGGCGTGGTGCCGGAACTCGCTTCCCGTGCGCACCTTCAGCACATCGTTCCCGTAGTAGACGCCGCGTTGAAAGAAGCGGACGTAAAAATGAATGAGCTGGATGCCATTGCGTTTACCCAGGCCCCGGGCTTAATCGGCGCATTGCTGGTGGGCGCGCAGTTCGCCAAATCACTTGCGCTGGCGCTGAACATTCCACTGATTTCCGTGCACCACATGCAGGCGCATGTACTCGCCAACCTGATCGATGATCCCAAACCGGCGTTTCCTTTTCTTTGTCTGACTGTTAGTGGCGGACACACCCAGATCGTACGCTGCGACGCGCCCAACCGCCTCACCGTAATCGGAGAAACCCTGGACGATGCCGCAGGTGAAGCGTTTGATAAATCCGCCAAAATTCTGGGACTGCCCTACCCCGGCGGCCCGCTTATCGACAAATACGCCAAACTCGGCGATCCGCTCAAATTCCGGTTCCCGGAACCACAAATCCCGGGACTGAACTTCAGTTTCAGCGGACTAAAAACAGCGATACTTTACTTCGTGCAGGAACAACAGGCCAAAGACCCGGATTTCCTGACCATTAACATGAATGATGTCTGCGCTTCCATCCAGCACCGGATCGTGAGCATTCTTTTAAATAAACTCGAAAAAGCTGCAAAAGAAACCGGGATTAAAAACCTGTGCATTGCAGGTGGCGTATCCGCCAATTCCGGGTTGCGGAACGCCCTGACGGCACTGGGTGAAAAGAAAAAATGGAACGTATTCATCCCGGCTTTTCAATATTGTACCGATAATGCCGGGATGATCGCTATTACCGCGCATTACAAATACCTGGACGGCGATTTCAGCAGCATGGACGTAACGCCTTCCGCCAGGGCCGCCTGGTAAATCACGCCGGTTTTCATTTTATCACACCGATGAGTAGGTTCATCACTCGACCGCGATAATATACGCGGAACTGCAATATACTTGCGTAAAGTTTCTGAAATGAACCTGCGAAAATTTGAATTCTGGCTCGTCACAAGTTGTCTGATCACCTACCTGCTCCTGCTGGCATACCAGGGTATTACGGAGCCCTCCGTAAATTTCTTTGACAATCCTTTCGATGTGGAAGTAGGAAACGAAGAGAGTTTCGACTACTACAAACACCTCATGCTGCCGCGCTTTATGAAGGTGATTGCCTGTTATGTCGTTTTCCTTTTCCTGAACTACAAAACCTTCCCTTCACTACAGGCTGGCAACCCGCCATACAGCGCAGTAATCAATATTTTAACCAGCGGACTCTTCCTGATGGGCACCTTTTATTTCGCATCTTATCTTTCCAATACGCATTTTTTCATCAGATCGGCTGTAAATAAAATCGCAAGTGCATCCTGGCTCAAAAGCGCCTTTAGTTTCAGTGTGCTGGTGCTGCTCGCTATTGGAAGCTATTACATCGTAAAGACCTTTGTGCAGTGGATACACAACGAGCACCTGGCAGGAAAAAAGGAGGAGCAGAAAATCCTGAGAGAGATCACCGTTGCCGCCATGCTCTGGATGGGTCTTTCAGCTGTGATGCTTATTCTTTCCAACGGGCATCTTGGTGCGGTGCAGTTCTTTTTCATCTACGAAATCCCGGTCTTCATTCTGTTCTTTTTCCTTTGGGTGTACCGTATTATTCCCCGCTACAAACAACATGGTAAAAAACGAAAAGTATTCATCCCCTCTTTCTTTTTGCTGCTGGTATCTCAATTGCCGATGATGTTCTATTTCATCGCCGTGCGCTTCCACCAGGAAGAGATTATTATGCTGCTCTTTATCTCAGCCACCATTATCCCGGCATTCATTATATGGCCGCTTAGTAAGTATTATTACAACATCAGGCAGGAGCAGCAATCAAAGGTGCACACACTGGAAACCGCAGTGAGCACCTCTTCCGCCAACCTCGACTTCCTCCGCTCCCAGATTAACCCGCATTTCCTGTTTAACGCCCTGAATACAATATATGGCACGGCGCTCCAGGAAAATGCAGATAGAACCGCCGAAGGCGTGCAGAAACTGGGCGATATGATGCGCTTTATGTTAAAGGAAGACCAACATGAAAAAATTGCACTCGAAGAAGAAATTACTTACCTTCAACATTACATCGACCTCCAAAAACTTCGCACCGAACAATCGCCCGACATCGACATCAACTTTACCGTTCACGAACAAGACTGTGACCACCAGATAGCGCCCATGCTGCTGATCCCGTTTGTAGAAAACGCGTTCAAGCACGGGATCAGCCTGAAGGAAAGATCATGGATAAGAATCAACTTATCCTGTGATGCCCAACATGTGTATTTCGACGCCTACAACAGCATCCACAGGAAAGATGAATCCGATCCCGAAAAAGACCGCTCCGGCATCGGACTTGAAAATGTGAAACAACGTTTAAACCTATTATATCCGCAACACCATGCACTCAACATCCGACAAACCCCCGATGAATTCTTCGTTCACCTCACCATCACAACCCGGTAACGAAAATTCAGGCTGGGACCGCTTCCTCTGGTGGATGGCCGCCGCCGATCCGCAACTGATGAAAGATTGTGGCCCCGACAGGTTCCGCTATTCCATCATCGGCTACACGGTAATGGCTACCTGGATTTTCGCCACGCTGGCCTGGGGTTATTTCTTCTCCACGCTGCTCACCGAATCCCTGCTCATTATTCCGTGTGCATTGTTCTTCGGCTTCATCATCCTCACCATCGACCGTGGACTGATCGCGGGCATGAACAGCAATGGCGGAAAAAACAAATTGCTGCCCCTGGCGTTCAGGATCGTGCTGGCGCTCACCATCGGCTTTTTCCTGTCGCAGCCCGTTGTGCTGTGGTTGTTCGAAAAAGATGTGGATGCCCATTTGCCGGTGATCAAAGAGAAAAAAACTACAGCTTACCTCGCCCAGGTGCGTCAGGAGAACGCCATCACCCTGCAACAGGCCAAAACGGAAATTGAACGCATCAGGAATGAACAGAAAAGAAGAGAACAGGAGATTGCGGATCTGAAGAGCGGCTACATCAGAGAGACCGATGGCACCGGAGGCTCCGGCAAAATAGGCGAATACACCATCGCCAAAGTAAAAAAACTCGCCTGGCTGAAAGCCGAAGAAGACCTCATTGTGTGGAAACGCGAACAGCAACCGATGCTGGACTCCGCACTCGCAAAAGAAAAAAGAACGGAAGAACATATTGCCGCACGCATGGCCGAATTTGAAAAGGGGCTGAACGACGGGTTCCTGATCCGCATCGAAACCCTGGACGACCTGATGCTGCTGCATCCGCCGGTTCAATACCGCTACCGGCTCGTGATCTTCCTCATCATGCTCATAGAATTGATGCCCCTGTTAACCAAGTTGATGATGCCCTCGGGTTTGTACGAAGAGAAACTGAACGACGCAGTGAACGCCCAACGCACCACCCTTCAACTGGAACGCGGCGCCAGGCAAGCCATGGAAAACAAGTTCTACGAACAGGCCGCCAAACAGGATAAACTCCTGCAGGAACAGGTACTGGCCGAGATAGACGCATGGCGCCGCGAACAGGCATCCGAACAGTTCAGGACATGGAAACAACAGCCCGGCCCTATCCGTAAATTCTGGAACAGCATCAAAACAAGCCTGTTCTATTTTCAGAAAAACTAGCACGTATGCAAACGGCAGCAATTACCGCGATTTCAATAGACGATGAACCGATGGCCCTGGAAGTGATCAGGCAACTCGCTTCGAAAGTGCCGTTCCTGGAACTGAAAGCCAGTTTCACCAATGCACTGGAGGCCCTCAACTACATTCAGCAGGATCCGCCGGATTTGCTATTCCTCGATATCAAGATGCCTGATATTTCCGGACTGGAACTGGTAAAATCGATGCAATCGCCACCCATGGTGGTTTTCACCACGGCATACAGCGAACATGCCGTACAAAGTTTCGAACTGGATGCCATCGATTATTTACTGAAACCTTTTTCGTTCGCCCGATTCCTAAAGTCCTGTAACAAAGCATTGCACCTGCACAAACTGCAACATCCTTCTAAGGAAACACCCGAAGAACAACCTTATATATTTGTGAAGTCTGGCTATGACCAGATACGTATTCTTTTAGATGATCTGATCTACCTGCAAAGCGCCGGAAATTATGTACATTTCCATCTTCGTTCACAAAAAATACTGGCCCGTCTTACCCTACAGGAGGCAGAGCAATTACTACCCGAAGGTCGGTTTGTGCGCATTCACCGCTCCTACATTGTGGCTGCGGCCAGCATCAACCGCATCGAACGCACACAGGTATGGCTCGGCAACCAGGTTTCCCTGCCCGTTGGGCCGGGTTATGTAACAGAACTCGGGCAGATTACCGGACGTTGATTACTTTTGCCCTGCTTATGGCAAATACCTGGTTCCAGTTCAAACAATTCAGAATAGAGCAAAGCAAATGCGCCATGAAGGTGTGTACCGACGCGTGTATCCTGGGAGCGTGGTTTGCCCGGAAAGTCCCCAATTACGCTACCATACTGGATATTGGCGCCGGAACAGGTTTGCAACTGCTGATGCTGGCACAACAAACCAAAGCACGTTTACATGGTATTGAAATAGACCTGGATGCTTTCCGGCAACTGAAAGAGAATGTGGACCACAGTCCGTGGAAAAGCAGCATCTCCATTTTTCCGGGCGATGTGCGGCGTTACCAATTCCCGCACCAATACGATTTCATCATTTCCAATCCACCGTTTTTTGAAGGCGACCTCGTATCCGGCGATGCCGGTAAAGATGCCGCCAAACACAGTACCACACTAGGTTTACAAGAATTATTGGAAACGATCGACCAATGGCTCTCCGATTCCGGTAGTTTTGGCCTGCTACTCCCCTTTCACCGCCTGGAAGAAGTAAAGAAGTTGGCCGCTCCACTCGGATTTCACCTGCATGAAACATTACTCGTGCAACAAACCACCACGCACAACTGGTTCCGGGCCATCGTGCAGTTTTCCCGGTCACCCGATCCTTCGCCGACCGTACATGCCCTTTCCATCAAAGCGAACGGCGATTACACCCCGGAATTCCGGGACCTGCTGAAAGATTACTACCTGGCGTTTTAGCTCATCGTTTCGTACTACCTTTGCCGGGAACAAATTTCAGATGATGCAGTATTTCGAATTGTTTGGCGAAAAACCATCTTTTAAAACGGATTCTTCTTTATTAAAGAAGAAGTTCTACGCTTTGAGCCGCGAACTTCATCCCGATTTTAATACTTCCGGATCGGAAGAAGAACAGATGGAAAACCTCGAAAAAGCCGCACAACTGAACAAAGCGTACAAAACATTGCTCGATCCGGATGCTACGATAGGCTATATACTGGAATCCAAAGGCCTGTTGGATACGGAGAAACAAGCGCCCCTACCCCCGGATTTCCTGATGGAAATGATGGACATCAACGAAGCCCTGGCGGATGCTGAAATGGAAGGAAACACAGCCGCAGTAGCGCAAACTGCACAACAAATTGCCGCACTTGAAAAAACATTATATGAAACTGTTGAAAAAGATCTGGACGCTGACCCGGAAGATCCTGCTGCCGAAAAAGCGCTGCTGCGCGTAAAAGACTACTACCTGAAGAAAAAATACTTACAGCGGATTTTGGACAGAATAGCCGGAATCCGTAATATTGCTGCCCGTTGAGCAAAAAGCCCAGATGGCGGAATTGGTAGACGCGCTAGACTCAAAATCTTGTTTCGGAAACGGAGTGCAGGTTCGATTCCTGTTCTGGGCACAAAGGTGAAGGTCGGAGTTTTCTCCGGCCTTTTTTAATTTCCCCTCCACCGCTTGGCCAGCACACCAGTGGCTTTCGACAGATCAATCTCCGCTACCAATACTCCCGGCGCACCATAAGGCTGATGCTTGATCAACCCACCATCCGGTGCAATAACGGAAGACGCGGATTCGGGGAATTTCGTAGTATAATTAGCGCTCGCGAAATAAATGGTATTCTCCAACGCGCGCATCATCATGGCCTTCTCGTAATAAGGTTGTTCCATACTCCCCCAATGCTCCGGCAGTTTGCCCGAAACATCGCTGCCCGCGAAATGCGGATGGAACACAATATGCGCACCATTTACAGCCGCCCAACGAACCGTTTCCGGATAACGGAATCCTTCATGGCAAATGGATATCCCAAACTTCAGTCCACCGGTATCGAATAAACGCCGTTCTGTCCCCGGAACCCATATATGGTCTTCAGAAGGATCTAACTGCACTTTGGCCTGGAAACCGAGCCATTCGCCCGAAGCGGAAATCACTTGCGCCACGTTCTGCAAGCCCGATTCCGAGTACCAGTCCATGGGAAGAATGATGGCGATTTTATATTGAAGCGCTGTTTCACAAGCAGTTTCAAGCGCCGACTCCAATTCGTTTTGATCCGGCGCCTGGTAGGGTCCATCCGTTTTAAGTGGGTAACCCGGTATAAACGTTTCCGGAAAACAGATGATGGAAGCACCTTTTGCAGCAGCTTCTTCCGTAAAACGTGTCATATCCATAAGGGCTGCTGTTATAGAAGAAGGATAAGCAGGTGAGGCGATGGCTATTTTCATGCAACATAATTAGGTAGATGAGCAGAAAATCCTGATTTCATCCCGGTAAATTTAAGCAGCTTGCACCAATGAAAGCATAGGCACACCATGCAAAAGCATTGCAACAGGAGAATATTTATCTTTACCCCATGCACATCGAATCACTTCAGGCCTACTGCCTTTCAAAACCAGGCACCGAAGAAACCCTTCCCTTTGGTCCCGACACACTTGTTTATAAAGTGGGCGGCAAAATATACCTACTCACCTCCCTCGACAGCGAGCAGTTCGGGTTCAATGTAAAATGTGATCCCGACCTGGCTGTTGAACTGAGAGAACGGTATCCCTGTGTGGCGCCGGGTTACCACATGAACAAAAAACACTGGAACACCGTTACGCCAGACGGCTCAGTGTCTGATGCGTTGCTTAAAGAATGGATTGATCATTCTTATGAACTTGTGGTAAAAAGTCTTCCGGCGAAAGTAAGGGCGGCGTTGTAAACTTATTTTTCCCTGGAGAGCAAACCAAGATTAGAAGCGGCTTTTAACAGCGCTGGTGTATTGTGTACATTCATTTTCTGCAACATATTTTTCCGGTGCGTATCAATGGTGTAAATACTGAGTGAAAGTTTTTCCGCAATCTCCTGGCTGGAAAGTCCTTTATCGAGTAAGGATAGAATTTCCTTTTCGCGCCTGGTGAGCATGGGGATTTGTTGCGGATTGATATCCAGTTCGCGCAGTTGCTGGAGTATTTTATCGTTGGCCGCTTTGCTCAGGTAAACGTCTCCGTCCAGCACTTTGTTGATGGCCGTGATGAGTTCCGTTTTTTCCATATCCTTGAGGAGGTAACCGTTCGCACCTTTGCGGATCATCTGTGAAATGATCCCGGCTTCATTCACGGAAGTAAGGCCGATGATTTTTACCGAAGCGTGTAACTGCCGGATTTGTTCGCAGAGCTGTAGCCCGTCGGTATCCGGCAGGTTGATGTCCAGTAATACCACATCACATTCCGGGTGTTCACTCAACATGCTCAATGCCTGACGGCCGGTGCGGGCCGCGGCAATTACTTCCAGGTAGCACTCATCCTTCAGCATGGTAGTTACACCATCCACCACCAATGGGTGATCATCTATAATCATCAGTTTTACCATAAATACAACTGTCGCCAAATATACTTTATCGTTCCATGATTATCCTTCGTCCAGTAAAATATCAATCAATACCGTGGTACCCACATTGGGAACAGAATCAATCGACAATTTCCCTTTCAGGTATTCCACCCGGCTTTTAATGGTAGACAAACCCATGCTCTGCGCCTCATTGTTCGCCGAGGTATCAAATCCTTTACCATTGTCTTCCACCACCAGGCTGAGCCTGTCCCCTTCCCTGTTCAGTTGCACCAGCACACTGGTTGCGGCCGCGTGTTTGATAATATTGTTCATCAGTTCCTGCACAATACGGTATAACATTACTTCAGTGGTACGATCAAGGCGTTTTTCCAATCCGTAGGATTGAAAATTAACGGATAACATTTTGCCTGCGCTGATGTTATTGCTCATATCCCTAAGTGCTTCGGGAAGCCCAACCTTCAGCAGCACTTCCGGCATCATGTTGTGCGCTACCCTTCTCAGTTCTTCAGATGCGGCACCAATCAGTTCCCTGGTTTTTTTATACAGCGGATTGCC
>CAMLPA010000045.1 GCA_946481605.1 uncultured Flavihumibacter sp.
GGATACTACAGCTACAACGATAAAACGTACACTGTTTACAACCGTTCCGCGCTCAGTTACATTAAAACGGTTAACAGGCATAACTTCAACGCTTTTGTGTTCAATGAACTGTCTTCTTATGGTTTCAGGGCGAATGCAATTGAACTGAACCAGACCAGCAACGACCAGATCGAAGGTCCGGTGGGTTACAACTGGACCCTCTCCCGCGGCGGTACACTCAACAATGCGAAAGATACCCGTATCCACGGTTATGGCGGTACCATCTCTTATAACTTCGATACCAAATACGTGATCGACCTGAGTTATCGTTGGGACGGAACTTCTACCAACGGACCCACCACCGGTTATACCCAAAACCCTTCGGTGAGTGCGCGCTGGAACTTTAACCGCGAAAACTTCTTTGCCGATAAGGCCTGGCTCAGTTACGGTTCCATCAGGGCCGGATGGGGAAAGAACATCGTGCCCACCGGAAGTATCTTCGATGCCTACGGAACATACAGCATCGGCAACAACTACAATGATGATCCCACTGTTTACATCAACTGGGGCAATATTCCGAACGACAATTTCAAACCCCAAACCAAAACCAAGTTCAACCTCGGCTTCGAACTCGGTTTCCTGAACAACGCCATCAATACCACGGTGGAAACTTACTACGAATCGATGGACAATGAAGTGATGGAAGTACCACTTTCTGTAGAGAATGGATTCTCCACCATCAAATCGAACGAAAGAAGTATGGTGAACTACGGCTATGAAATCACCGCCATGTTCCGGTTGCTGCCCCAGGGCCGTCCGTTGCAATGGACCGTTTCAGGCACTTACGCCCTCAACAACCCCGTACTGACAAGATTACCAAACAACGAGCGCCAGCGGGTACAGAATTTTACAGACTCCGATAATTCGGGTGTGCCCATCGTTTACCGTCTTGGCATGTCGCCCTTCTCCAACCTGGTGTACCATACCGCAGGCGTATTCGCCAGCACCGCGGATGTACCCGTGAATCCACAAACCGGATTGCGCTTGCAGAACGGAAGGAATACCGGCGTTTATTTCCAGGGTGGAGATCCCATGTTCACGGATATCAATGGTGATTACATTATCGATGAACAGGACCTGGTTTCAGCCGGTAACCCGTTACCGAGAATTACAGGCGGATTCAACTCACTGACTACTTACAAAAACTTCACCCTGAGTGTGAACCTTTCTTACACCATAAAAAGGGATTTGCTGAACAGCGCGTTGTCTGAAACTTTCCGCAACTTCTACAATCCTACTGCTGCCAATGCACTGGTACCGATTGATGAATATGATTTCTGGAAGCCATCCGCGGATGATAAAGCCAGCGGCAGCGCAAATGCCACTTATCCGAATCCGTTCGATTTCAGAAGAGCGAACCTGATTCAGCCTTACCGTTACAATCAAACGCTTTTCATGGAAGATGGTTCTTACTGGAAGATCAACAACATCACCCTGAAATACAACTTTAACAGGAACTGGACCAGGAGCATCGGGGTTACATCCGCCAATGTTTATTTAACACTCAACAACGTGTACACCTTCTCTAACTACTCCGGGCCTGATCCCGAACTGGTAAGCCAACTGGGAAGAGATGTTTCCGGCGGGTACCCCAACAGAAGGAGTATGGCCGTGGGCATGAACATTCAATTCTAAACCGGGAAAGAAAGCAGGATGCTAAACAGAAAATCGACAACAATGAAACACAGACTGATCCATATATTACTGGTTTGCGCCGTGGCTGCCACAGGCTCCGGTTGCAAGAAGTTCCTGAACCTCGATCCGCTGAGCAACCTCTCCGGAAACAACTTCTGGACCACCGAAGAGGACGTGGACAATTATACCAACGGCCTGTTTGAACTGTACCGCGCCGCCACTTTCAGGAGCAACATGAAATCGCCCGGAGGATCGGATGAATTTCCTTTCTTCGCTTTTTCCGGCGACATGCGTTTCGCGCCGGTGTATGAACCTTCCAACAGCGGATGGGGACGTACCTATGTACAGTTCCTGCGTACCAATAACCTCAATCCCATTGTGCGTGGTACTTTTGGGTGGAGTGGCAACAACTGGTCTACTATATTTAATACTTCGCGTTTCATGAACTGGGACCGTTTGTTCAAGGTTGTGGCTGGTGCCAATGTGTTGGTGCAGGAAGTAGATGGCGTAGCCGTACTCTCCGATGAAATGAAAGCGAAATACAAGGCTGAAGGCGTGTTCATGCGCAATATGGCTTACTTTACCATGGTGCGTCTTTACGGCGATGTGCCTTATTATACCAATGCTTACAATTCCACGCCACTGGCCCGCACGAATATGATTGAAGTGTTGAAGAAATGCGTGGCCGATATGGAAGCACATTATCAGAACCTGCCCTGGACCTATAACGACGCGGCAAGAAGAGCGGTGCGTGGCATGCGTGGCGGCGCCCTGGCGCTGATGATGCACATGAACATGTGGCTTGCTTCATTTGATCCCGGAAACGCCACCGATCACTATACGAAAACTGTGGCGTTCGGCGAAGAACTGATCAATGAAAACGGCGGCGCTTACGAACTGCTTCCTTACGACAACGGAAATTTCCGGGTAGTGTTCCGTGGCCGTTCCAAAGAAGGATTGTTTGAAATGCCACAGAACTCCAACTACGGCGAAAGCTTCGGCTGGTCTTATTATTCCGACCATGTTACGCGTGCCTTTGTGGGCGGTACCACCACCAGGAGAAATACTTATCTGTATTATGCGCAGGCTTTCCTGGATGAAATTTATCCCAGCGGGGAACCCGATATCCGGCGGTCAGATTGGTACGATGGTATCTATTCCACTACCGGTGAATTCTGGCTCACCAAATACAGCAATATCTTCCAGACTGAAAACAACGCTACTTATGTGGACGACAGCCAGATCGTTTTCCGCCTGGGTGAATCTTACCTGATGCTGGCCGAAGCTTATGCGGCACTGAGCCGTAACGAAGAAGCCATCACCATGTTGAATACCATCCGTAACAGGGCACGCGCCACCGTATATTCTGGTCCGGGTGGAGACGAACTGAAAGAGGCGATATGGTATGAGCGTTGTAAGGAGTTGATAGGAGAGGGACATTTCTCTTATGATATGATCCGTACCAGGAACGTGCTTGATCCTGACCTCAGCTTCGGCAACACGATCTCGCCCGAAGATTTCAAGAACGGCGCATGGACCTGGCCCCTCAGCAATGCCGTGCGCAACAATAACCCGAACGTTACTTTAAATAATTACTGGAATTAAGGATCCATAAACCAACGCAGATGATACCAGTTAAAAAAACAGGAGCAATCTCCATATTCCTGCTGATTCTTTTCAGCGGCTGTAAAAAAAGCAACTACCAGGATGGCGGTGTGCTGGACCCGGTTTTCAAGGGCTCATCCATGGAATACCTGGAATCGGGGAAAGGCATGTTTGATACATTGAATAAGGTTATCCGTTTCGCCGGAATGGAAGCAACCCTCCGCAACCAGGAGGTGACTTTCTTCGCGCCACCGGATCCCACTATCCAGCTCACGATCCGTTTAACGAATATGCTGCTCTATTCTTATGGAAAAGATACCATCAGAAGAGTGGAGCAGGTAAAACCAGAAGTCTGGAAAAAAATGCTGGGCAAATATATGTTCGCGCACAAAAAATCATTGAATGATTACCCGCAGATAGACTTCCTGAACATTCCTGTTTTTCCCGGACAGCCTTATGTTTCACTGGAAGGATCGGTGATGAACGTTGGCGTTGATTATGAAGATGCAGGTGGCATTCAGTATGCCGGCCTCAGAACTTTATACCTGTCATATATCAGGTCCATGTCTGCGCCTTCTAATTCCCTGTTGTCGGCTGGCGTTGCCACATCCAATATTCAAACGGACAATGGCTATATTCACGTGCTCCGTTATGCGCTGAGTGGATTTGCCCTTGATCCCTCGCTGAACGACCTTGATCTTTCCACGCATTTTTTCGGTTTCGACCCTTTTCTGTTTTACAACGAGGCATTGAACGCGGGCATAGATCCATAAAGCAATTCTGTTCCACCATTCTCAACTGAAAATTATGAGCAAAACGCATCGATCATACATGAAAAAATACTGGCTGCTGCCGGCAGGCATGGCGCTGTTCCTGTTTGCCTGCACGAAAGACAATCAAACCAGGGTGCAATTGTATCCCGAAGGACCAAAGGCTGAGATCAGGTTCCTGGATGGACTTCCCAGTCCCTCGCAGGGAAGGGCAGGTGCGCCCATTACTTTTAAAGTACTCGGGCTCAAAGGCAAGGAGAATAATTTCAAATTCCTGATGGGACAACTGGAAACCGAAGTAATAACCGTAACGGATAGCACTGTTACGGTGCGTGTGCCGGAAGATGCCATTACCGGCGGAGCCGCTGTAGTGTACGACAACCAATATTATTTCGGTCCTCAATTCCGGGTAAGGGGCAATATTACAATTGACCCGGCTTTCAACGCTTTCAACGGCGCTGAAGGGACCATATATGACGTTGTGCCCGCTACAGGGTTGGCCAACAACTATATTGTGGCCGGTTTTTTCACCAACTACCAGAACCAGGGTACGCCTGCGGCGCCGATCATTAACCTGGCCCGGATCAACGAAACGGGAGCACCTATGACTGCTACCAACGACAGGCTGCTCACGCGCACCGGTACTGAAGGTGGGGCAATCTATTCGATAGCTCCCATGTCCACCTCGCAATACCTGATCTCCGGTTTTTTCTCCAAATACAATGAAAGAGACGGGATCAGTTCCATTACCCGGGTGTACCAACGGGCGCAATTGGATACTGCTGTTGTCACACTTGTGAACCCTGATCCGATCAACAATCCGAATGACGACAGGGATACTGTTGCCACCTTCAATGGCGGTGTGAACGGTACCATCCGGCGCGCTTTTGAAACCGCTTCCGGACAAATTATCGCAGTGGGCTCTTTTACCCAATACCAAAGCTATTTTTACGAGCGTTCCAGCAAGACCGCTAAAATAACCGACCGTGTTCTGATGAATACCGTATTGCGCATGAACAGCAACGGTACACTGGATTCCACTTTCAATTACGACCTGGCTTTGCACCGCGGCAAACCCGGGGTGAACGGCGTTGTTTCGGAGGCCTTGCGTATTTCAGGCAACCGCATCGTGATCGTGGGCAATTTCACCAACTACAACGGCAGCGCTGCCGGCAGGATCGTTGCAGTCAATGAAAGCGACGGCTCCGTTGCCACCAACTTCAATACCGGTACAGGAGCAGACGGGCTGATTACCGCCGCCACATACAATGCCACCACAGGAAGAATACTGCTCACGGGCGAGTTCAGGAATTTTAACGGAACACCCGTGAACGGCGTGGTGATGCTGAAAACGGACGGCTCCATTGATACAGGGTTTACCCTTGCACCCGTTGAAGGTGGAATGGTCACTTTCGCTTCCCAGCTCAATTCAGGTAAAATACTCATCGCCGGTAGTTTCCAGAAATACAATGGGAAGATCCGACCCGGTTTCGGTGTATTGGATGCCGCTGGAAATGCTATTCAGGGCTATAACAACTTAGGCGCCTTCAGCGGAACCGTGCACAAAGCGTTAGAAAGAACCACCGAACAGGGGTATCCGGGCGTAATACTCGTGGGCAACTTTACCCGGTTCGATAACACAGAAGTAAGGAATATCGTGTTCCTTGAAATCAGGAACTAACCCATGCTGAACATTAAAACATTGAAGATGCGCAAGAACATTTTTCATACTTTAATAGGAGTGGCTGCCATAGCGGTTGCCACTAGTACCTATACCTCCTGTAATAAACCTTTTGAACCAACTTTACAGGAAGATTTCGGCACCGATGGCGGCGTTTCCAAAACGCAGAAAATGCTGGTGATAGTAGTGGACGGCGCCGTAGGGCTTGAAGTACAGAAAATTCAGCCCCCCTATATTTCCGTGCTCACCGACAACTCTATTTACTCCTGGAACGGACTCACGGATACCCGTAAAACGCCCGTTACCAATGCACTCGGCTGGACCAGTCTGCTCACCGGCGTAAACCAGGATAAACACAATGTGACCGGGGAAGATTTCACCGGCAACCAGTTGCAGCAATATCCTTCCGTATTTTCCAGGTTAAAGCAATTGCGCCCCGAATGGCGCACAGCAGCGTATGGCGCTTCCCAGGCGTTCATCACCAACCTGGCTGCAGACGCCACTGAAAAAGCTACTTTTTCCGGAAACGATGAAGCTGTAGCTGATGCAACATTGAACGATATCGCCACCAAAGATTCACGGCTGATCGTGGCGCAGTTTCACGATGTTGACCTGGCCGGACAGGCAGGTGGCTATTCCGAAGCAGATGCGGGCTACAAAGCTGCTGTGCTGAAAACGGATACCTATATCCGTGAGTTGGTAGAAGCATTGGGCAGAAGATCTACTTACAACCTGGAAAACTGGATGATCATTGTTACTTCCAACAAAGGTTCTGTTGTGGCCGATGATCCTGTTGCTGCCGATAAGCTGGCTTACGATGACTCCAGAAGGAATACCTTTTTTGTTTGTTATGCCCCCAATCTGAAAGTGAATTACCGTCCAGGTTCACTGCCTTTTTCTGGCAATACGCCTGTGTATCAGGGTGGCGCGCAACAGGCAACCAAAGCGCAAACACTGAATGCTGGAAGCACATTGGATATTGGCGCTTCGGGCAGCTATACCATCGAATGCAAAGTGCGGATACCCACAGGGAACTATTATTACCCGGCCATACTTTCCAAAAGAGCAAGCTTCTCGGGCGGTGTGGTAGGATGGGTTTTCTTCCTGGAAGCCAATTTCTGGATGGTGAACTTCGGACAAACAGGGTTGGGAAACAGGCAAATCCGCGGACACGCAATTTCTGATGGAAAATGGCACACACTCACTGTAACAATTAAGCAGGTAGATGCCACTACAAGAAGGGTAGAAACTTTTACAGACGGCATCTATTATGATGGCGGGATTACTGACGGTACGCGGAATATTCATTCTTACGGAAACCTGAACAGTCCGGCACCACTTACTTTCGGACAACTCGGAGGGGACGATGTTACAGGGCTTAAGAATTACAATATTACAGATGTGAAAATTTATGACACAGCCTTTAGCAGGGAGTACATCGCTGCAAACTATTGCAGAACAAGCCATCCGCAGGAAGAAACCAATACTTTAGATAATCTCCTGGCGTATTGGTCCTGCCGTGATATCGCGAAAGTTAATGTGAATGGTACAGAGCGTGAAGCCTTGCTGGCGCAGTCTGGAAAAATTACCGATCAACAGGTATTGAGCAGTCTCGCTATGCCACTTACCGGCTCTTATGGCAAAACAAGTTTTGTGGAAGTGGTGAATGGAATATGCCCCACACCCGACGCGAATTCTTACAAAGTGGTACCTAACTCGGTTGACCTTGTAACCCAGTTGATGGCCTGGATGGGCGTTATGCCTACGAAAGAATGGGGGCTGGATGGAAGTACCTGGCTTACTTCCTACATGAATCTCTAAACATACTGAACGAATTAATTGCTGGCCAAACCTTAACATAAACAAACTAGGATGAGACCAAAACATACCGGAAAGAAACTGATGGCCCTGGCGCTTTCTTCCTTATTGCTGACGCAATGCGCGAAAAGCACGATCGATTTTGAAAGCGGGGTGGACGATGGCGGATTCGACGCGCCTTCCGTTACGGTAGATACCACCCGCGCCTTTGTGGACGTGAGTAAGTACGCGCAGGCCAGGGTTTTTCCCGGACTCGTTTGCTCCTCGGAACCCCGGCTGGAAAACTTCCAGCTCACCATGAGCCTGAACTACAATTATGTGGCACAGAACCTGCGTATCTCTGTTCCGCCGCAACCCCAGTTCAGTACGGGACTATACGCTCCGCCAGGAGAACTGATTGTGATTGATGTACCTGCAGACTATTCACTCTCGCTCCAGATTGGCGCATGGACGGATAACCTGAGCAATGTGCAGAATGCACCACGCGATCCTGTTATTTTCACCCGTACACAATTGGCGCCGGGAAGAAACTACGTGCGCAACCTGTATGGTGGACACATCTATATTTATGCCGCACGCCCGGTTACCACACCCGTTACATTTCGTATATCCGGTGCCGTTAAATCACCCGATTTTGAGCTGGGCAAATCCAACAACGCAGAATGGGCCGCAGCCATTCGCAACTCTTGTGTTCCTTACCTTGAACTCCGCAGCCGGAATATGACCTTCGTGGTGCCCCGTGAATATTGCGTGGCCAGAAATATCCAGGATCCCGAAAGTATTATGACCGAATGGGATCGTGCCATTGATGTGGATGTTTACCAATGGGAGGGACTGGAAGATGATCCAGCCGAAGGCGTTGATCTGGCGCCCAGGTTGCCTTATCGCGTGGTGCAGGACATTAAGCCTTCCTTAGGTTATGGCCACAGCGGCTTCCCGATTGTTACTTACAACGACTATGGCTGGTTCGATGAATACACCGACCTTACCACCATCCGCAAAGGATGGGCATGGGGTACCTTCCACGAACTCGGGCACAACAACCAGCAGGGCAACTACTGGAGCTGGGGCACATTGGGAGAAACCACCTGTAACCTGTTTTCCTTTAAAGCGGCACGCAGGCAAAGCATCGAAAAGAATAACCCCGCCGCATGGCCACCGTTTCATCCTTCGCTCAATACTTCGTTCGCCAACGCACTCGCCTTCGCGGCAGCCACCGGAACAAAAAACTTTGACGGAACCGATGCACGCATCAACGATCCTTTCTCCAGGCTCACCCCCTTTATCCAGGTATTTGAAAAAATACCCGCCGATTGGGGCTATCCCGGACAGCCGGATGGCTACGCGTTCATGACCGAATTGTATAAAAAGGCAAGACGCGCCCAGCGCCCTTCCAACAACGACCAGGATAAAAGAGATTTTGTTTACGAAACACTTTGCGACTTTACCCGTAAGGACTGGCGCTTCTTCTTCAATGCCTGGGGTATGACCGTGAGCAATGTTTCGCTCACCGCCATCGAGAACAAAGGCTATCAATTGGTGACACAGGAAATCTGGAAATACAACCCGCTCACAGGAACCGGCGGAAATACTTTCATTGATCTTTATGCACGAAGCAACTGGACCGTAACCTTCACTTCTTCCAATGCAGAAGGGATAGGCAGTTCAGGAAGTGTACAGGCTGCCGTACTGGATGGTAACCCTGCCACATACTGGCATACTTCTTATGGCCCAACAACAATGCCACAGGTGATTACTGTGGATATGGGAAGAGTGCTGCCAATTAAAGGATTCAGCTTCGTGCAACGGCAGAGTTTGTCGAGGAACATTAAGAACCTGAAAGTGGAAATAAGCTCAGATAACACTAACTGGACAGCAGTAGATGGTAGTCCGCTGTTACTGCAGCGCATTGCTGCCGAACAGTTCTTTAACCTTCCTTCACAGGTTAACGCCCGCTATTTCAGGCTTTCCATCCTTTCAGCCGCGGATACTTACAATGGGTCGGCTGCACCTGACGGCAACAATATTTGTCTGGCGGAATTAAATGTGATCAAACCTTAACAACAAGCTTTCATTCCTGAATCCGATAAAACAGTTATGATGAAGAAAATGAATGTACATATAGCAAGGCTGGCGGTTACAACGACGCTGGTGGCTGCAATGGCGCTGCCCGCCTGTAAAAAGTATGCCGATCCACCGCCATTCTTTGAAGACGATAGTTCAGGAGCGGTACTGAACGGTAGGAAAGTAATGCTCATCGTTATAGATGGTGGTGTTGCCCCTGCGCTAAAAACCATTGCGCCCCCTGCAATTACGGCCATGATGGAAAAGGGAAAGTACACGTACACTGCCCGTACGGAAGATGTTACCACTACCGGCGCTACCTGGAAAACGCTGGCTTCAGGCGTGTCTTATTCAAGACATAATATCTCCGATAGTTCACTGGTATATTCTGCTGCTTCGGGCGGCAACCAGCACGATGCGCCGGCCAACTATCCATCCTTCATGCAGTTCATTCTTACTTCCAGCAGGGCCGATATCAAAACATCGGTGATTTCTCCGTGGGGGTATATGGTGAACAAACTTTTTCCCGAAGCAGAAGATCCGGTGGTGGCAGCCAACGACCAGGCTGTTAAAGACAGTGCGCTTGCGCGCCTCAAAGCGCCTGATACCGATCTGATGCTGGTGCATTTTAATGGTGTGAACATCGCCGGGAAAGAGCATGGCTATTCCGCTACTGCTGAAGGGTACAAGCAAGCCATCCTGAAAGTGGATGGCTACATCGGCGAACTGATGGCCGCTATGAAAGCGCGTCCGGAATACAACAAACGGGAAGAATGGATGGTGATTGTAACTTCTTCTCATGGTGGAAACGGGAACAGTCATGGTGGTTCATCCCTGAATGAAACAAACGTATTCACGCTGTATTATAATGAGAATCTGAAAAAGCAGGAACTGATCCGTGGCGGATACAGTGGGGTGCAGATGGGCGGCAGAGATGCCACCGCCATCAGGGCAAGAATGGGAGATGCTGCGGCTTACGACCCCGGAAGAGGAGAGCAAACCGTGCAGATCAGGGTGAAAGGGAATGGCGCATACTATCCGCATTTCTTTTCCAAAATGGACAGATGGCCTTCCACGCCGGGATGGTCGATGTTTACTGCGGGCGGCGTTTGGGCCATGTCGGTAAGGTCAACAACAAGCGGGGAAGTAAGGATAGAAGGTTCTGCTACCAGCAAGACCGCTTTCGATAACCAATGGCATACCATCACTATTGTATTTGCAGACAGCGCATCAAAACGATGGCTGCGCCGCTACACGGATGGTGTAAGGCACGACCAGCGCGATATAACTTCCATCTATAATAACAACGGCTCTATCACTTCGCCTTCCCCGATAACCATCGGTTGGGGAGCAGACCCCGGTTATACCGGATCTGTTTTCTATTCTTCCGATGTAATGATCTTCAATACCGCGTTAACCGATACTGAGATTTCTTCCAATATCTGCCTGAAAGATGTAACCACACATCCTAAATACACCAATCTAATCGGTTATTGGCCAGGCACAGATGGTTACGGAAGTCAGTTCGTAAACAAAGCGCCCGGACAATCCACCAACTTCGTGCTTTCCGGTCCGTACAAATGGGCGGGATTAACAGATGTGCCCTGTTCGCTGAATCCGTTGGGCAGCGGAGAAATAGCTGTTCAGCCCGCGAATGTGGATATTGTGGCGCAGATGTTCTACTGGATGCGGATTTCCGTGAACTCCTCCTGGAACCTGGATGGCAGCGGCTGGATTAATTTGTTTGAAAGAGAATTGGTGCAGTTGTAAAACATGTTTTAGAAAACCATTAACAAACCTTTTATACGCCCTTATGTTATAATTGTATCAATTCAAATGAATTCTTTTTCATGTTGGTTGTTTTAAGGGTTAAAGAAAAATCCCCCTGTATTTACAGGGGGATACTTTTTTTATTACCTATCTTCATTTGATGAGAAGGTGGTGTTCAATCCTGTTCTTTATGTGGGTGCTTTGCCTTTCAACAAAAGCACAAACTTTGGGTGGCGAAACCACATTCAGTTTCCTTAAACTGCCTTTCTCTCCCCAACAATCCGCCCTCGGCGGTATCAATACAACGCAGTTTTCCAATGATGTGTCACTTGCTTTCCATAATCCCGCACTTTTGTCGAAGGAAATGGACAGGCAACTCGCTACTTCCTTTAACAGCTTTTACGGAGGGATCAAAAACTACGCGTTACAGTTTGCTTACCACCATCCAAAACTTGAAACGGATTTCTCAATCGGGACACATTTTCTGAACTATGGCGACGTACTTCAGACCGATGCCTCCGGTATGGAAATGGGCACCTTCCGGCCCCGGGATTTTGTACTTCAATTATCGGCGGCTCGTACTTACCTGGAAAAATGGCGCTACGGCGTTTCTGTAAAATGGATCGGTTCAAATTACGGTATTGCCCGGGCAAATGGTATAGCCGTTGATGTGGGCGTTTTGTACAACGATACGGCAAACGGACTCAGGATCGCACTAACGGCCATCAATATGGGCACGCAGTTCCGGACCTATGCCGGCCAGCAGGAAGAACTGCCGTTCGATCTTCAACTGGGCATTTCCAAAAAACTGGCAGAGGCCCCGCTTCAATTCAGTTTAAACCTTCACCACCTTCATCGCTTCGATATCCGGTACAACGATCCTCTTTTCAACGAGGAAGTAGGCGAGGAGAATACAGGTCGTTCCGGGTTGGATGGATTGTTCCGTCACGTGGTGGCGGGCGCACAACTTTTTTTGGGGCAGAAAGTAGAACTGAGTGCGGGCTATAATCACCTGCGTCGCCGGGAGTTAAATATCGCCAATACCGCCAACGGATTGAACGGGTTTTCCATGGGCATAGGTATGATCCTCGAAAAAATTCAGGTCAGGTACACAAGCACCTGGTACCAGAACAACCGGGCCTACCAGCAATTGGGGCTTAATCTTCCCCTGAAATCTTACACAAAAATGTAGATTGCTTGGAAGATTAGCCGGATAATTATATTTTTAAAAATATTCATTTGTTCGCTTACGAATAATAATTTACCCTTAGTGTCGTTAATAGAAAACCCTTTGAAAGCTCTTTAACTTTTAACAGAGCCAAAACTTATGATTTCAGTTTTAATCGTGGACGACCACACCCTGGTTCGCGAAACCTGGAGCTTTATCCTGAAAACCAGCCCGTACATCAGCCATGTGGAAGAATGTGCCGATGGTATTTCCGCCATAGTAAAAGCATCGGAATACAAGCCCGACGTAATTCTGATGGACATCAACATGGAGCCCATCTCCGGCATTGAAGCATCCCGCCGCATACTGGAACAACATCCCGGTATAAAAATAATTGGCGTTTCCACCCATACAGATGCAGCTACCATCAAAAGAATGATCGCCGCTGGCGCAGCGGGATACGTTACCAAAACAAGTCCGGTAAGTGAGATGATCCACGCCATTCAACAGGTGATGGAAGGCGGGAA
>CAMLPA010000046.1 GCA_946481605.1 uncultured Flavihumibacter sp.
TAAAATCATACCTCAACATCCTGCTGGTGGAGATCAACCGCGGTTACGTTCCTTTAAACGAACAGGTGGCCGACAAACACAGCCAGATGATTGTTCAAAAGTTTGAGCACCTGATCAACGAGAAATTCAAGGTGATGAAAGGTGTGAAGGATTACGCGGCACGGCTGTGCATTACGCCCAACTACCTGAATGCGGTGTGTACGAAAGTGACGGGTAAATCAGCAGGTGAGCATATCCGTGAGCGCATTATGCTGGAAGCGAAGAGATTACTGTTGCATTCGGACAATACGGTGAGTGAGATTGCGAGTGAGTTGAATTTTGACGATAACTCTTATTTCTGCCGATTTTTTAAGAAGTATGCGATGATAACGCCGGAGCAGTTTCGGAAGATGCACCATAATGTGGCGGTGTAGAAGAACGATATCTATATTAAAAAAGCCCGGAATGCTGTTCCGGGCTTTTTTAATGTATAACTCATTTTATCTCTCCATTGACATTGTATATCTATCGAATATACCTGAAGGTGTAAAAAGATCGATATACAAAGTAATGCTTCCTGAGCAAAAAGTGAATGTGCTTGTTGTACCTGGTGTTGATCGTATTGAAAGGGGTTCGCCTCCTACGGTGAACCCGGTTGCCTGTTCGGGAATATTTGCAGTGAACACTCCAGGAGTGCTCCATTCAAAATTAACATCAGCAGAAATTCCTGCTGCATAAATATTATTCACCACCGCAGTTCCACTTGTAGCTCCGGTAGAAGAAGGAGATGATATGGAAGAACCATAGGCACCAGGATAAGGAATATCAAGTGTATTGTTATAATCACCAGCCATATCTCCAATGTTAACATCTTCTTCCACACATGCTCCGCGAAGGATCAACGTAAATTTGGAATTAAAATTTGCCGTTGGCACACCCTCTGCTGAAATGGTAAATTCCAGGGTGTCCTTTCTTGGATTAATGTATTGATTGTAATTACCTGAAAGAACAAGTGTATCTACCGCCTCTCCGGCAGGAATCACTATAGCTTTGGTATTGATCGTATAGTGTGTTCCTTCCACGGCTGATCTTGACGCAATTGAAACACTAATAGTTCGATCCACGCCTGATACTGCAGTCAATCCAATTGGAATCTTGTAGGTCAATCCCGGTGAAACGATTCTGAATGATTCAGTGGCAGAAGGTGTAGCAAAGAAAACTTCCTGCTCCACATTAAACTCCTGGTCTTTCAGGCAGGATGAAAAAGTGACAGCTGAGAGAAGTGCTATTGCAGCTAGCTTATTTAAAATTTTCATGATTTAGTTTTAAGATTACTTAATATGAAAGTAATTATCATGTCTAGTTATATCCAGGATTTGGTACCATATTACCGTTCACATTTGTTTCAGCAAATGGGATAGGTAAGTTCCATTGACGGGCAGATGATGTTAGTGTACATTCACCTGACGGTGTAACTGATGGATTTCCACAAGCCCCAGTACGTACGATCGACTTAGAAGTTCTCTTAAGGTCAAAAAACCTGTGTCCTTCACCAACCAACTCTCTTCTCCTTTCGTTCTGTATCGCGTTTAAAAGCGCATCACCGGATAAGGATTCATCAACATAACCTCCAATCCGGTTTGACCGGATAAAATTAAGATCCTGCATTGCTGGAACTGGCTGGCTGTTTCTTGCTCTTGCTTCCGCACGGATAAGATACATTTCACCAGTTCTGTAAACGGGGAAGTTTGCGTTACCGTCGATAACTCCATTCTTACCGGCATATTTATACAAAACCAATCTGTTCCCAAATGGGCCATTAAGTGTGGCAAAAAAAGCATCATACCTCATATCATTGCTTCGTATTAGGCCCGAAGTTCCATCCATCGTAGCAATCTCCGGCACAGGCGCGTACGCGCTTCTGTTGTTCTGTGCAAAATAGACAGAGCCCCCTGGGCCTCCTTGTCCTGCGTCAAATTGCACATTCCAAATAATTTCTCCAGCGGCGGTTCCATTATACATTCCCTGGAAAGCTGCATCATCTCCATAAGTTACCAGCGGGCGAAGATTAATCGCATTAGTTGCCGCCGTAGCAGCCTCTCCCCACATTCCCGCATATAGGTAGGCTCTGGCCTGAATGGCATAAACACCAGCCAAATCAATAAAAGACCTTGTAGCTTCTCCACCTGGATTAATGTCAGTGTCAACATTAGCTAGCAGGCCTTGAGCGGCCGTAAGGTCCGCGAAAAGTTCATTATAGAAATTCTGCACAGTTAATCTGGCTGGTTTAACGGATGTTGACACGAGAAACTCTTTCACATACGGAACAGCCAACTCTGTACTATTTCTGACAAAGGCCTGACCAAAAAATCTCAACAGGTCAAAATGAGCATGTGCCCTGATGGCATAGGCCTGACCTTTTAATCTGTTAACCTTTTTCTGATTTTCGGGAGTAGCAAATTTATCCGCATCCCGAATCACGATATTTGCCCTGCCTATGATGGCGTAGGGAGCCGTGAAAAGTCCTTCAACAATGGATTGGTCTACGTTATAAAGCCAGTCGGACATTACTCTGTAGTTAGCAAGAGACTCAATTGTCTCGATGAGGTTATCACTCATCATATCTGGTAACGTTGCCCATCCGCCACCATCAGCGTCTCCATAATAATAATCTGACCGGAAGCCACCATATGCACCCAAAAGCACCTGCTCTACCTGTTCTAAATTAGACGGATTGGTGATTGCGTCGAGGTTAAACTCCGGAGTAAGTTCAACGACTTCCTTTTTGGTACAGGATGTCACCATCAGTAACATCACTGTGATAACCGTAAAACTATATTGAAATAATTTCTTCATAAAAACATGCTTTAATGAGGTTAGAAACCAATTGACAGGCCAACAGTTGTTTGTACCAGGGCAGGATAATATGATCCTTGGGGCACAGCAAGTGAACCCTCCGGATCAAACGATCTGAACTTTGTTGCAGTCCACCAGTTTTGTCCCTGCACAAATATTCTTGCGGAGCGAAACTTGATTTTATCCAACACATCGTTAGGAAGGTTATACCCGAGTGTTACATTTCTTAATCGGAAAAAACCTCCATCTTCCAGGAACCTTGTTGTGCTGGACTGGAAGGCGTTTCCTCCCGCTGATGATGCGCGCGGCACATCGGTAACATCGCCTGGATTTTTCCACTCACGTAAAAGATCTACAACAAGATTATCCGCAAGATATGATGGGTTGGTAAGATTAAGGATTTCATTGTTATACACTTGTCTGTCAAGGAAGAAATTCAGCTGGGCGCTTAAATCAAATCCTTTGTAGGCAACAGTTGTTGAAACCGCTCCAAACCAGGGAGCATTAGAAGTACCAAGTATAACTTTGTCGGCAGTCCTGTAGGTTTGAGTAAGTTTGCCATCCGCAGTGTAATACAATGCATTGCCATTCGCCGCATTTACACCTGCGTATTGTACCAGGAAGAAGCTGTTTAGCGGTCTTCCGATAGCAAGAATCTGCGTGCCAGAAATTACGGAATCTTCAGGCAAATCCATTATCCTACTCTCATTATAGGTAATATTTCCTTCTATTGTAAAACGAAAATCCTTTGTTTTTACTACATCACCTTTCAACATCACTTCAACCCCCCTGTTCCTTAATTCACCTTCATTCCCTGGTATTGTACTAAACCCTGTAGTGAGAGACACCGGTAAATCGTAGAACAGGTTTTTGGTAAGCCTGTTGTAAACATCAACAGAACCAGATATTCTGTTATTAAGGAAACCAAAGTCAATTCCGACATTTGTTGTTGCATTTGTTTCCCAACGGTATTCCAGATTCCCGGGCGTTGCTACAGACAAACCATTCTGACCCGCATAAGAAGTCCTGCCAAACAATGGGAACTGACCGAAATCGCCTTCAGCTGTATTGTTATTACCGTTGGTTCCATAGGAAGCCCTTAAGCGGAGATCGCTCAGAAAGTTCACATTAGACATGAAATCTTCTTGGATAACGGCCCATGAAAAACCTACTGAACCAAAATTAGCATACCTGTTATTTAAGCCAAAACGGGAAGACCCATCTCTTCTTGCAACAAGAGTAAGAAAATACTTATCCATGAAACCATAGTTCACAGTAGCAAAAAAAGATTGAATCCCGTTTCGGGTTCCGCCTCCTGTAACAGCGGGAATGAAACCATTCGTAGCGTTTCCTGGAGTAATGCCAAACTCATTTGTGAAGCCATTTGTAAGACCGTAACCTGTAAAGCCGAAATTGCGGTAATTAGTCTTTACAACCTCATTATAGAGACCCGCTTCCAACTCATGATCACCAAAAGTTGTCCTATAATTGATTGAAGTAGTACCTGTGTACCTGAAGTTTCTGTTCATATTGCGTGCAAGGCTACCTTGTGTTCCATTCGCCTGAGTTCCAGTATATGTTTCGCGATCATAATAAACAGATGTTTCATTACCGGTAAAATCGCCGCCCCAATTGGTTCTTGCACTAAGGCCTTTTAAAAAAGGGAAGTGATATTCAAGGTATGCGGTACCAACACCTTTGAATTGCAGGGAACTTCTTTGATTCAGAAAAAGCTCCATCGCTCCATTAGGCTGACCTGAAAGCAAGGTGCCATCGCCGCCAAGCGCCTGATACTCTCCTGTAACGGGGTCGCGGGGTCGGTCGTATGGATTGGACCATCTCATCGCGTTTAGGGGTGATCCGATATAAACATCGTTCTCTCTGGTGTTGGTAATTCTGGAAAACCCTCCCATCAGATTAACACCGAAGCGCCAGTTTTTAATATTATTGTCCACGTTTACCCTTGCTGTGTACCTTCTCAATCCTGTGGTTCTCACGATGCCTTCCTGATCCATGTAAGAAAGCGAAGCGAATACACGGGAGTTCTGGTTGCCTCCGGATGCGCTTAGCATATGCTGATGTGTAACTCCGGTCGTAAATAGTGTCCCCTTCCAGTCCGCATCTACCAAACGTAGGCTGTCCGCCTGAGCATTTGTCCATTGATTAGGATTACCGCGTTGAAGTTCATAAGTGATTTTTTGATCGCTGTTCATCACTTCTATCCTGTCCTTGGGGAGATTACTGAAGCCCACCTGCGCATCATAATTTAGCATAAGTTGGCCAGACCTGCCCTTGCGTGTTGTGATAACTATTACACCATTTCCCCCTCTTGAACCGTATACTGCTGTAGCCGTAGCGTCTTTTAGGATTTCAACACGCTCAAAATCACCTTGGTTAAGGCTTGCAAAGTCAGCTGCATTAATTTCAATTCCATCCATGATATAAAGCGGAACATTTCCACCATTTATTGATCCATTACCTCTGATACGCACAACAGCGTTAGCACCAGGCTGACCACTGTTGGCAACAGCGGAAACACCTGCCGCTTTACCCTGAAGTGCCTGATCAAAAGAGCCAAGCGGCTGCCTTTTCAAATCTTCCACGCCCACGTTAACCGAGGCACCACTGAATTTCTTCTTTTGAACGGAAGTATAACCGGTAATTACAACATCCTCAAGACTTTCATTTTCCGGCACCAGAGCAACATTATAATTATTTGCGCTGCGTGTAAGATTGACAGTTTGAACCTTAAAGCCAATACTGGTAACTTCTAACTGAGCGGTTGATGAAGGAACAGATAAAGAGAATAGACCTTCTTCATTTGTGGTTGTACCTGTTGTGGAGCCTTTAATTACCACGGAAGCATTGGGAATTGGGCTTCCCTTCTCATCAAATACCTTTCCCGTAATTGTCCTGTTTTGGGCGTAAGCACTGCCCAAAACGGCAATTACTCCTAGCAGGAGTAATACAAGTTTTCTCATAATGATGTTTAATTTAAGTGAAAATCCAGCCTTCTTAGCGCGTTTTTAACCAACGGTTAACGCTAATTTAACGGATAGACTGCAAATTTAACAATTTCGCTGCTTGGGAAACTGGGTAAAAATTTGCAAAAAAAAATTAAACATATCATGAGCTTGCATCATGATAAGGATAGTAAAGAGAGGCCGTCTTAAAAGTATTTGAGGCGGCCTCTCGGGAAATATTCAAACTTTATTTCTTAACAAGCGTAGTAGTATATTTTCCAAAACTACCTGCCGCCACAGTTACTTCATAGCCGATCGTGAATTTATTTTCACAACTGGAGAAAGTTCCTGATCCATTTGCTTTTACAGTAGATTGTCCATAAGTCGAATGAACAAACCAGTTTTGAGTAGCTACATTGGTGGTGAAACTTGCTGGATTAGTCCAGTTCAGGCTTATATCAAACGATGCGCTGTAACCCCAAAGGCCTGAGATCGCAATTTTCCCGGTTGTTCCTGAAACTGTGCCTGCAGTCATAAATACGTCATAAGGACCGCCATCCGGAGCGCCATTGTAATAATCCTGAGCAGTGTATGCTCCGGTAAAAGAGGCGAGGTTAACATCACAGTATTTCTGCAATACAACTGTATATTGATCTGACCCGGCAAGAGGCGCCACATCACTGTTGGCAATTTTGAAAATCAGTGTATCCTTTCTGGTACCTGAAATCGGGTAACCGGCAAAAATACCTTTTAATTCAATAGTGTCTACTGATGAACCTGCAGGGATTGTCAATGTTTTATTGGCGATGGTATATTGCTGCCCTTCCACAGCGCCTGAAGGGGAACTGACAGAAAAATTTATATTCCTGTTCACATTAGACACCACTGTAGTTCCTACCGGAATTTTAAATACAGAAGAGCTGGTATTTGTGATGAAGTATGCACCAGTTGTGGAAGCGTTTCCAAAAGAAACCAGCTCCTGATTGGGAATTACGACGCCATCATTCTTTTTACAACTGTTCAAAATAACCGCAAGCGATCCGCAGAACGCGAGCATTAAAATGTATGTTCCGAATTTATTTCTCATGATTTACATATTTTACTCTTTCGCAGTACTGAATAACTAGTATTCAGGATTCTGTTTCAGATTAGTATTGAAGTTGATTTCACTTTGTGGGAAAGGCAGTTGAAACTTGTAGCTGCCTGCTGGAAGTGATGTTTCCACATACGGAACTCCAGAACCATCTGCGAGGTCACCTTTGGTAGCATCACGAACAACGGGTAGGTTTCTTCTTTTCAGGTCCCAGAATCTATCCCCTTCAAAAGCGAGTTCAAGTCTTCTTTGTAAAAGGATTTCATCCAGTAGCGCCTGCCCTGAGAGTGTTTCATTGGTAAATCCGGAGTACCTGTTGGCTTTAAGCAGGTTTAAATCTGCAAGCGCAGCGGTGGGATTACTGGGTGAAGACCTGTAATATGCTTCCGCTCTGTTCAGCAGCACTTCAGCTGTTCTTAAAACTTTAGCATCTACTAGTCCGGCAACTGTATTCGCACCACGATTCGCATATTTGATAACATGGTTGGCATTCACTCCGTTGAAGGGACTTGTTTCAATGTAAGTTGAGTTCCTGATATCAGTTGCTGTGAACAATTGTCTGAAATTATACTCTACTAAGTATTCAGATTTTTTAAACCCACTGGTGGTCTGATAGTAGTTAACACCAAGGTTGGTATTGTTGTCAAGCGTTGTGTTCTTGATTTTGAATAGTACCCCATCTTCTGTGGCGTCAGTCCAAATTAATGGGAATCTATCTCTTGAAGGCAATACAGGCGTAGTGCCCAGTGCTTCATTTGCGGAGGAAATACATGCAGCCCAGTCTCCTTTATAAAGATAAACCCTTGAAAGCAGGCCGGCAACGGCGGTCTTTTTCAGGCGGCCAACTCCATTGTTGTCACCTATAAGTGTTTTAGCCTGTTCAAGATCGGCGATTACTTTATCATAGAATCCGCGAACCGGCTCCTTAGCGGGCATTATCGTAGATTCAGTAGCGGTGATATACGGCATGGTAGAATCCGTTGCACTAGCATTGAGGTATGTTTTGCTGTATACACGGGCCATATCAAAATAAACCATTCCTCTAACTGCAAGCGCTTCACCTTTTGCGTTGTTCTTGAAAGCGCCATCGGGAAACTTATCAATGTTCTCAAGAATCGCATTTGCCCTGCGAACAATGGTATATCCTCCTGAAAACAGACCGTATGTATCTTCACCGGTATATCTCCAGTTGGCATAGGTCCTCAACGTTCCTCTTCCTGGTCCTGAAAAGTTTGTGATCAGGTTATCCGCCAGCACATCAGCTACGATATTCCAGGTTCCCATATGATAAGATCCGGAAGTTCTGATGCCTGCGTACATTCCGCGAATGGCCAGCGTAACATCTGCCTCTGTATTGAAAGCCTGGGTTGTTTCAATCTGGTTATAAGGAAACAGCTCCAGATTATCTTTGCTGCAGGAAGCCAGTCCCAACAAAAGAGCAAATGATATATACTTAATATTTTTCATACTGATAATAATTGTGATTTTAGAATCTTACATCCACACCAAATGTCATTGCCTTAAATTGCGGCTGAGCATAAAGGTTATACAGGCCGGGGCTTACAAGCGCCGACTCACCATTTGCTTCTCCCACCTCCGGCAAACCTCTGAATTTGGTTCCAATCCAAAGGTTGGTTCCTTGTAAATAGAAGCGGATTCCATTGAGTTTGATCTTGTTTGCAATGGATTTAGGCATATTGTATGAAATGGTGATATCCCTCAGTGATACGTAGTCGCCTTTTTCCAGGTACTTATCGGTATCATAAGTTATACGCTGAGATAAGTCATTGAGATTGGCAAACGCAACCTGATCTCCTGGCTTTTTCCAGTAATTAAGTGCGTCTGTAAGCTGTTGATCAGCGATGTTCTCTCCTTCACTGGCGCCAACCTGGTACATGTAGTTCATGATGTAGTTACCACCGGAATAATAAAACTGTGCGGAAAGGTCAAAGTTCTTGTAAGTAATGGAAGGTCCGAAACTACCAAAGAACTTAACCAATGGAGATTTTCCGTTCAGCAGTACGGCATCATTGGATGAGTAAGTTTCAGTGATGCTGCCGTCTGCTTTGTAATAAAGATTTTTACCATTTGAGGTATTGATTCCGGCCCAGCGTACAAGATAGTAAGTGAACAATGGTTCACCCTCTTTAAAGCGGGACAAAGTCTGGGGCACATTATCAGAATACAACTCCAGTATTTGGTTGTCGTTGTTGGTATAACTCGCATTCAGGGTGATGGTGAGATCATCTGTTCTAACAACATCTCCTGAGAGTGAAACTTCAATACCACGGTTCCTCATATTTCCGATATTACTTGTGAAAGAGGAGAAACCTGTTGTTACAGACACGTTTTTAGGATAGATGAGGTTGTCTGACTTTCTGTTGTAGTAGTCAAGAGTACCTGAGATTCTGTCGTTAAAAAAGGCAAAATCAATACCAACATCAAAACTTTTGCTTTCTTCCCAGGTCAGGTCAGGGTTTGCCAGTCGTGATGGCACCGCAGCGGGAAGATCAGAATACTTGGTTGTAAGGGCATAGGTTCCGAGATTGTCATATAGACCAGTAGGAACAGTTCCGGAAGTTCCATAAGAAGACCTGATCTTAAGTGCGGAAAGGGCAGGTATATCCATAAATTCTTCTTTCAGGATGTCCCATGTTAAACCTGCAGCCCAGAAATTTGCGAACCTTTTATTGGCACCGAACCTCGAAGATCCGTCTCGCCTCACGCTTAATGTTGCATAATACTTCTTATCGTAATCATAAGTACCTGTAGCGAAGTAAGAAAGTAGTGACCAATCGCTTCTGCTGGTGGTTGCTGTTTGGGCGCTACCGGCGTTATCAAGTGTAGTCACAGATGAAGTAGGCATACCTCTACCGGCGAGGGTATAACTGTAGAATTTGTTTTTAGTGAATTCCTGACCAACAAGGCCGTTTATAGAATGAACACCACCGCCAAAGGTCTGGTTCCAGGCAGCCGTATTCGTGATCACATAAGTGAAATCCTGGTTACCCGCATCGGTTTTTTGGTTATACCCTAATAATACCGCGAGGTTCGAACCGGGTTGAAGGTAGTTTTCCTGGCGCAGCGTATTGTAGTTAATACCGATCTGGGATTTGAGCGTCAGGTATTTGAAAAATTTAGCTTCTCCGAAGAAAGTAGAGAAATTAGAAAGCCTGTTTAAGACACTTGGGTTATTGTCTGTTCCTTCAAGTGGAGAATACCCGGTATGGGTTACATTATAAGCACCCGTTGGATCCCTTACAGGTTCGTAAGGATTAAACAGGAACAATGAAGTATAAGCACTTTGAGTATTAAACAGCGACCTCACGTTATTTTCCTGGCTGTAAGTAACACCGAGGCTTGAACCAAGCTTCAACCAGTCATTTGCATCATACTCAACGTTAAGCCTGCCGCCGGTTTTATTCCAGTATGAGCCATAAGAGATACCTTCATTATCACTTTTGTTCAAAGAGAAATAATACCTGAATTTATCGGCGCCGCCGGATACAGCGATCTCGTGGTTGATTACACGGGCATCGTTGTTCAGCAGGTAATCCTGCCAGTTGCCGGCTCCTCTGCTTGTTGCCAGATCCCACAGTGCCTGGCGTTGTTCTGCTGAAATGTTAAAGAGCGTACTTCCTGCAGGAAAGGCACCTGAAGTAATTCTATTCCTGATCATTGAATCCAGTATTGGGTTCACGCTGTTCCCTTCAAACTCGTATTGAAGTTTTTGCTGAGAATTCATAAGCTCAACATTCTTCAGATCCTGGGGCTTCAGGGTACCATATTGAAAGGAATAGCGTACCTGTGCTTTACCTTTACCTTTTTTGGTAGATATCACCAATACACCATTCGCGGCCCTTGAGCCATAAATAGCCTGGGCAGAAGCATCTTTAAGTACAGATATGTCTTCAATGTCGTTAGGATTCAACAAACTGTAAGCTACCGCGCTGATGGGCACACCATCCAATATAATCAGGGGCTCGCTTGAGGCGTTGATAGAACCGGTACCCCTCACACGGATGTATCCCGCAGATCCTGGGCGGCCACTTTGGCCTGTAACCTGCACACCTGTTGCTTTACCCTGTAACAACTGAGTAAAGTTACCTATCGGCTTTTGTGCAATCTCATTGCCGCTTACATTTGCAATGCTTCCTGTTACTTCAGACCTTTTGAGTGTCTGATAACCTACAACTACTACTTCATCCAGGTTCTTATCGCTGGATTCCAGCACTACATTCACCAACAGCTTATTTCCAAGCGTAACACTCTGCTCTTCCATCCCAACAGATGAAACAGTTAATGCAGAAGCACCTGCAGGAACCGAAATAGAAAACTCTCCGTCAGCATTTGACGTTGTACCAACTTTAGTTCCTTTAATAACAATTGAAGCATTTGGGATAGGCGATCCACTCTTGTCCATGATCTTTCCCGTAACAGTTCGGGTTTGGGCGAGTATCTGCCCATAAAAGAACAGCACCCCCAGTAGGAGTAATACAAGTTTTCTCATTTGTGTGACGATTTTAGTTTTGATGGTTAATGTGACGTAACCACTCATTTATTGACAGCAAATGTATAGGCTGTGCTGCTTAAAAAATCCAATTTCTTAATTTTTTTTTAACATAATTTGTTAGGTTATGCAAGAAAAATAAATCAACAAATTGATTTTCAACTACTCATGATTAAATATCAAGGAAAGTTAAGGGCTGGTTAAGGGAATATTATGCCGCCTATTCTTATCGAAGCCAATCACCCAACCAACATTTTTACCACTCATCATTCTCTACATCGCCTCCTTGCTCGTGCTGATGAGCAGGGCCGGCAACAACACCAGGTTCGTAACAGTGGCAACAATCAATGTTAAGCCTGTAAGCCAGCCCAGCGCCAGCGTACCGCCGAAACTGCTGAAACAAAAGATCACAAACCCGGCAATCAAAACCAGAGAAGTATAGATGATGCTGATGCCGGTATGCCGGATGGTTTCCACTACTGTTTTGTGTTCATTCGCCCCGTGAAGCGGCAACTCCTGCTTGTAATTCACCAGGAAGCGGATCGTTACATCGATTGCGATACCCAATGCAACGCTGAAAATAAGTACTGTAGAGGGTTTCAACGGAACACCCGCCCAACCCATCACACCTGCCGTTACCAGCAACGGAATAATATTAGGCACCAGGGAACAAATGAGTATCCGCAGGGAACGGAAAAGATACAACATACACAAAGCGATGAGCAGGAAGGCCCAGAAAATGCTTTCTTTCAGTCCATCTATAATGAAACTGCTGCCCTCCAGGAATGTAACGCTGGTGCCCGTGAACTTCACCTGGTACTGAGCGGTATCGAAAAGTTGCTCCGCACGCAACCTGGCTGAATCCAGCACAAGAGGTAAGGCGCTGCTGCCGATATCGGCCATCTGAACGCTCATGCGTGCCTGGCGACGCGTGCTGTCCATAAAACTGGACAACAGCTTTGAGAAGGTGTTGTCGTTACCAGAACCACCTTTCTGCGGACGAAGGTATTCAGCTACAAAAGCGCCGTCGAAGCTGTTCGGAAGCGCGTAACTTAAACTGTCGCCTTCATAAAAAGCCTGCCGTGCAAATTTCAACCCTTCTCCCAGGTACAATGGACGCGCCATATCGGGACGGGCACCGAGATACATAGCCAGGGAATCCATCTTCTCAAAAATGGACAAAGCACGCATGCCTGCGAAGCCGTTTTTCTTTTTACTGTCTATTACAATTTCCAGCGGCATGATGCCCTCGAAATTTTTTTCGAAGAATTTCAGATCGGTATAGATTTTATCCTGTTTAGGAAGATCATCCACGATGAATCCTTCCGACCTTAGTTTGAATATACCCACCAGCGCTACCAGCACAATGAGCGTGGTATAAGCATATACGAACCTCCTGCGGTGCAGCGCCCAACGCTGCAAACGGGTAAGCAACCCATTCAGCCAGTTGTTGTCGAGGTATTTGGTGTGCCTGCTTTTGGGAGCAGGCAGAAAACTAAGCGCGCCTGGAATAAGCACCAGGGAGATGAAGAAAATCACCATGATATTGATACCGGCCACTACGCCAAACTCGCGCAGAATCTCGCTTCTGGTGAGCGCGAATACCGCGAAACCAATGG
>CAMLPA010000047.1 GCA_946481605.1 uncultured Flavihumibacter sp.
AGGTACACACTGGTGCACGATGCCATGTACGATTATTTCAGAAACGGGTTCGATAAACTCTATGCCGCAGCGCCTGAAGGCCGGAAAGGTGTACTGGATGCACTGAATAAATTAAACCAGGTAAATACGGAGCAACCCAACTCCATGATCCTTCAGTTCTTCATGCAGGGCAGGAGCGATGAACTTATACGGTTATACAGCAAAGCGCCGCCGGATGAAAAGAACCGGGCCAGGGATCTGTTGCAGAAAATAGACATTGCCAACGGACCACGTTACCAACAGGAATTGAAATAGTATGGAGCAGCTAAGGAAAAGCAGGAACGGGAAGATGAAGCAACGCCTGAAAGGTACATTCATTTGGGCGATTGCAATAAGTATAGTATTTATTTACAGTTGCGGTAACAAAGGCGTGCCGTCAGGAATATTACCGCCGGAAACAATGCAGGAAGTGCTTTGGGACCTGATTCGTGTGGACGAACTCGCCATGGAGAAACGGGCCGCTGATTCCACTTTTGTGCTGGAGAAAGAATCGGAAAAAATGTACCAGCAGGTATTTGCCATGCATGGGACCGATAAACAGACTTTCGAAAAAAGTTTCGCCTTCTACAAAGGAAGGCCCGATCTCTCAAAAACCATTTTTGATTCTCTGATCAACCAGGGGAACAGGGAAAAAGAATTATTAAGAAAAGCAGACTCTACCCAAACTGCGAAAGAAGCACTGGCACTCGCGAAGGCGGATTCCATCAAAAGAAAGGCCGATTCGATTAAGATTCAAAAAGATTCGGCGTTAATTAAAAAGGTCAGGGATTCACTGCTGTTGAAACGGAAACTTCCGTTCAAAAGAGGAACAAAATAAAAGATCAACCAGCCGCTATCTTTGCGCTGCGGCCAACAAACACCAAATAAGCTAACCGAATGAATAAGATTGTTGCCAATGCAGAAACCGCAATAGCCGATATCCCCAATGGTGCCACCATTATGCTGGGCGGATTCGGACTTTGTGGTATTCCCGAAAACACGATTGCCGCGCTCGTTAAAAGCGGCGTAAAAGAACTGACTTGTATTTCGAACAATGCGGGGGTAGACGATTTCGGCCTCGGCCTGCTGCTCCAAACCAGGCAGATCAAAAAAATGATGAGTTCCTACGTGGGCGAAAATGCCGAATTTGAACGGCAACTCCTGAGCGGAGAACTGGAAGTGGACCTGATTCCCCAGGGCACACTGGCCACCCGCATCCAGATGGCCGGTATGGGGATCCCCGCTTTTTTTACACCCGCTGGTTATGGTACTGAAATCGCCGAAGGCAAGGAAGTAAGAACATTCAACGGGAAACCACACCTCATGGAAATGGCGCTGCACGCTGATTTTGCCTTGGTAAAAGCGTGGAAGGCTGACCGTTACGGCAACCTGGTATTCCGGAAAACAACACGCAATTTCTCCACTTCCATGGCAAGAGCCGGCAACATCACCATCGCAGAAGTAGAGGAACTGGTAGAACCCGGCGAACTGGATCCCGATGCGATCCATGTGCCAGGTATTTATGTACACCGCGTATTCCAGGGTACAGACTATGAAAAAAGAATAGAAAGAAGGACCGTTTCCATTCACAAATAACCTTTCCTTTATGTTCCTGAGCAAACACCACCTTACCGGAAACTTCGGCGTGGCACCAGAGATTGCGGCGTTTTACGTAGACAAAAAAGTTCCCGAAGGCAATCTGTATTGGAAGGGAAAACTGTTGTACCTGCGCCACAATCCGGGTTACCTGTTCATTCCGCTTTTCTGTGATGTGTTGTACAGGATTGGCGTGCCGTTGGAACAATTGATTTCTGATCCGTTTGTCGCCCTGTTTGAAGAGGTGCTGCACAGCGCTGCCCGTGAAGAGTTTGGTGAAACAGATGAAAAAGCACACCTCGCTTATTGTTATGAAAAGGCGAAGGGACATGGGGACAACCGCAAATGGCTGCAACTGATGGAGGGGCATTTTGTTCAGCAAAACGCTGCGTTGCCCCATCAACCCGATGCTATGGCATTGCGAAGGGCCGATGCTTTTCTGTTTGCCCTGAATGCGCTGACTATTCCGGAAGGAAAAGAAGAGTTGGTATGTAAGTACTGGTTTGCCCTCATCAGTTTTTTTCTCCTGATGGATGACATTGATGATTATGCGAAAGATAAGCACAACAAAGATCAGAATACCCTGCTGGAATGGGGCGATGACAGCGAAGCCGTGGATAAAGTAAACCGTTTGCTGGAAGAAGATATTCATGTATTGAACGAGATAAACCCCAAACTAAGCGCTTACTGCACCAACCTGGTGGAAAAATTTGAAATAACCGGAAAGCTGGCTGCAATAGCGGCTTCCTAAAATAACGATTGATGGCACTTGATAAATTTGGTATCGCAAAAAGAATCGCGCAGGAACTCAAAGATGGCATGTATGTAAACCTGGGCATCGGCATTCCCACCCTGGTAGCGAACTATATTCCTGAAGGGGTGAACATCATGCTCCAGAGTGAGAATGGCATGCTGGGGATGGGGCCATACCCCGATGAGGCTGAAGTAGATGCAGACCTGATCAACGCAGGAAAGGAAACCGTGACGGTAATAAAAGGTGGCGTCTTTTTCGACAGCGCTGAAAGCTTCGGAATGATCCGTGCCGGAAAGGTTGACCTGACGGTTTTAGGTGCGATGGAAGTGAGCGATACCGGCGATATTGCCAACTGGAAAATTCCAGGTAAGATGGTGAAAGGAATGGGTGGCGCTATGGACCTGGTGGCAAGTGCCAGGAACATCATTGTTGCCATGATGCACACCAACCCGAAAGGAGAATCCAAACTATTGCCGGCCTGTACGCTTCCTTTAACTGGTGTAGGCTGCGTTAAAAAGATCGTGACTGAACTTGCAGTGCTGGATGTTACCCCGGAGGGCTTCCGTTTAGTGGAACGGGCACCTGGTGTTACCGTGGAAGAAATACGGGCGAAAACTGCCGGCAAACTGATCGCGGAAGATGACGTTCCGGAAATGGCACTTTAACCGAGTGCCGTTCTTCGAGGCGCATCCAGGTTTTTCTCCAGGTGAAGCAAACTTGCCGCGAGGAAAAAGCCATAGGTAACAAACTTGGACAGCAGCATAATAATCCAGGCGTAAAAGGGGAAATCTTTTTCTCCGGCAAAGAGCTGGTGTCCCAGCACCTCGATAAGCAGGTATTGAAAATGGTAAAAGAAAAAACCTGCTGCCGTCCAGAACAAAGGTGATTTTAGGATGGTGAGTTGTTGCACCGCCATGAGTTTAAGTAGTACATACAACGAAATGCCCAGTATCAGCAGGCAGGCCGCGAAGCGGATACCAGATTGTGGCTGGTCGGGCCCCGTAAGCAGCATATAAGTGATGAATACCGCGCCTACGGAGAGCATGATGGCGGGCATTAATGTGTGGAAGTAGGTCGTCTTAACAATGGATTTGCAGGCGAGAAGGATAAGGCAGAAATTCAGTAACAGGAATACGTTTTCCACCAGTGCGTGCCCTGCGGGCGATAAGGTGGATACAGCGCCAAGGATATCCTTAAAAAACGAGATAATGCAAATGGCCATAAGACAGGCCATGGATTCCTGGAGGAAAAGTTTCCTTGACAATATAACAAATGCCGCCAGTAATGGGATACAGGCGATCAGCAAGGAGATCACGGTTTGGGTTGAATAGGCCACTAACATGGGTAATTTGGGGTTGTCGGCCTTTCATAGTGGATATGCGCGCTTTTTCATAGGAAGTTGCGATGCGCCAAGTTACACCAGTTACCCATTCCAGCCAATAGTAATTATACGGTGGAAATACCCGATAAGTACGCGGTGAGATCAGTCGATAAGGTTGTTTTTTACCGCGAAAAAAACAAGTCCAACGGTATTCTTTGCACCGAAGCGCTCCATCAGCCTGTCTTTAATGGCTTCTACGGTACGCGGACTCACTTCCAGTTTTTTCGCGATCTCCTGTGCGGTGAGTTCCATACAGAGCAGGCGGATCACTTCTTTTTCCCGGTCGGAGATCACGATCTCGCTGTTGAGGGAAGGAATTGTTTTGGTGCGCGCGTGTGATTTCCGGAGGAGAATGCGGTTCACGAAGTTATTCAGGTAATACCCTTTTTCACTTACTTCAATAATGGCGCGTTTTATTTCGGCGGGATCGGCGCTTTTCAGGAGGTAGCCATTGGCGCCATTTTCCATCATGTGCGAAACGAAACGTTCGTCTTCGTACATGGTCAATACGATGATATGAATATTAGGATATGCTTTGCTGACAGCTTTGGTGGTTTCGATACCATCTTTCTGGGGCATGCGCAGGTCCATCAGGATCACATCCGGTTCGGCTTCCGCCAGTCCGTTCAGCAGTTCTTCCCCATTCTCCGCTTCCAGCACAAACTTGATATTGGTGTACGGCCTTAAAGAGAGGATGACCCCCTTCCTGAATATTTTATGGTCATCGGCAATTGCCACTTTGATGGTGGTTCCCATAGTAATATTTGAGCTGCTTTAAAGTTATGGATTAATGCACAAAATCAACGCCCTGGTTCCTGGTGAACGTCCATTTCTATGGTTACTTTATAATAGGTCTGGGAATGGTCCTTTTCAAACAAAATCTTCCCCTGCACAACTTTTAACCGGCTCTGTATATTTTTCAGGCCCAATCCCGCCGCACTCATGGTAAGCCGTTCATAATCGGCCTGGGTAAGTCCTTTTCCATCGTGGTGGAGGCGGATAAAAAATTTTCCGTCGTTCAGGTTTTGGGTAAGGTGGATGAAACTCGATTTACTGTGTTTGAGGATGTTGTTCACCAATTCCTGCACCACACGGAAGATCGTAAGTTCCTGCTCCGTTTCCAGGCGTTCGCGGTAGTCGTGGAACCTGCTGGATGCATTAAGGTTACCCGAGCCTGATATTTTCTGGAAAAGATCGTTTACGGCCGATTCCAGTCCGAAGTTTTTCAGGGTAGGGGGCATCAGGCTGTGAGAGATGTTTCTTACAAGTTGAATGGTATCGTCAATAATCTGTTTGGCGTTATAAATAGACTGAAGCTGTGTGGTTTTATCCTGGTTCACCAGGTTTTCGTTCAGGTAAAGCCTGGCGGTAGCCAGTAAAGGACCGGCATCATCGTGCAGGTCGGCGGCAATACGTTGCCTTTCCTCTTCCTGTAGCCGGATAGAGGCGTTCAGCAGGATTTTCTGCTGCTCTTCCTCCAGTTGCTGCAATTTAAGCTGGTAACGGATGACCCGCCGCTGGTGAAAGATGATGAATGTAATGAGGCCTATGGTCAGCGCCAACATGCCCAGGGTACCAAAAAAGAGTACGGTGGGAATACTGGAAGCTTTCTGCGTGGCCTGAAGAAAAAATTCGTTCATTCAATAGGGGTTAGTTATACATCATCAGAACCTTGTTGTATAATGTTCAGGGAATCTGTTGGTTAACGTAGGATTTTGGTCATTGTTGCTTTTCATGAGGAAGGCTATGGCAAAAAGTATGTTTTTCGTGGCATTCAGGGCGTAATTGATTACCCAATACTTGTTCAATTCTGTATTGGTGAAATTCTCCGCATAAATGAATATAAAGAATGCGCCTGAGAAATAGAGCAATACGGCTATTACAATCCAGAATGAAGGTACCTGGTAAATAAAGAAAGCCTGTGGTTTGCTGATTTGCTCAAAGAAAAAGAAGATGGAAATACTGATCAGGAGAAACGCTTCTACCGTAGCGGGAACAGAACTCATGCTGGCGAGTTCAGGTTCCGGAGTAATTATCAGGTATATAATATTATAAGTAACGAAGCCCACCACCAGGTAAGGAAGGATTTTTTTGAACCATTTATTTTGAATTGAAAAGTAGAAAAAGCAGGCTAAAAAACTGAATTCCAGTATGGTGAAGATATTCAGGAGAAAAGAAGAAGGCGATGCGCCCTGAAGGTAAAGTAGCGAGATATCATTCAGGAAGCCATATATACAATAACAGAAAATCACCCACAATGCTTTCTCTTTCTGGAACTTTAAATAAAGCAGAAAAAGCATCACAGGTAATAAGGAAGAAAATATACTTATGTAGGTCAAGGGTGAAATAATAAACCGTTGAATTTATACCAAATATATAAAATCAACGGTTTATTCAAAATTATACTGGCTTACCAGTAGTAGGAACTACCACCAGGAAGTATCTGTAGTAGTCGGAGGAGGCGTTGTGCCGTCACCATCTTTGCCATCTGTTGGAGGGCGGATGATTACGCGGTCGGCAACAATACCTTCTTTTTTGATGAGCATACCATGCTGGTCAACTGCATCATACTCAAGAATGTGGCGGCCTCTTTCGTCCAGTCCTACGAAAACCAGGGTTCTTGCACCGGTTTCAGTAAGGGCGTTGAACATTTTGATTCCAACACAACCAGGCTGAGCGAGGATTTCCTCGATTACGTTGCGTCCGCAGAACACGCTCTGTGTGTCATTCGGATGTGCATCCTGGAAGTCTTTTACCATTTTCGCACCCAGCTCGAAGCCGATGTGCTCGCCTACACCTGCGTGCATTTTGGCGATGATTTCTTTTTGCATCATTGTAGTAATTTTTTACGGTGGTCAGGAAATTTTTGGAATCTGAATTACCACCAAAAAAAAAATCTACGCAATGGGTGCAAAACACAATTGGAATCGATAAATTGCCCGAAATTCAATGCGGACAATTGTTTCCGGCGAAAATGATCGTAGTTTAACGTAGCAAAATAGCGAAATTCTACGTGCAAAAAATAGTAAATTTACGGTCTTTCTATTCGTAAGAACACGGGAGTCGTATTAGGAAAAATGCGAATGTAGGGTGAGAATGCTCCTGAAAGAGAGTGGACTTTAAAAACGGGGCTTGTAGTTACAAAAGTAGTTGGAAGGATATGGATGGTCAAGCGCAGTATTGCCCGTTTTAAGTGATGCGGAATATACCCTGCGCATCGTAAAAGCAACATTCATGCCTCGTAAAAAAACGTACATGGTAAAATAGATTTGTCCGGACTTTTATTTGGCAACTAATTGTATAACTTTAAGCAACAATACCCTTTAAATCACCCAATATTCATGGCAACTGAGAACCTGATCAAAGTAGCAATTGCAGACGATCATAAAATATTCAGGGACGGGATCAAGATGGCGCTAAAAGACAGGGCTTACCTGAAAATTCTTTGGGAAGCTGAAGATGGTAAAGACCTGATGCATAAACTGAAACTTAAAATTCCGGACGTGCTGCTCATGGACCTCAGAATGCCTGAAATGGATGGGGTAAATGCCATCTCCCTGATCCGGAAAGAATATGAAGAGGTGAAAATCATTGTCTTAACAATGTACGACGATCAGGAAATGATCACCAAGATGATGGAAATGGGCGCTAATGCTTACCTCACCAAAACCAGCGACCCGGAAGAAATCTACAATGCCATCCTCACCTGCATGAACGATGATTTCTACTTCAACGACCTCGTAAATAAGGCTGTACTGTTGAAACTTCAGCATAAAAAACAGGTAAGGCAGTTCTACCCCAACCCAATCAAATTCTCCGAAAAAGAACTGAAAATACTCCAACTCATCGCCGAAGACAAAACGACCGAAGAAATTTCCAAAGAAGTTTTTCTCAGCCCCCGCACCGTGGAAACCATCCGGCAGAACATGAAAACAAAAGCGAACGCCAAAACCATCGCCGGCCTCATCATGTATGCCATGCGGAATAAGCTCATCAACTGATTCCAAACTACTTTAGCTGATAAAAAAAGACCCCGCCAACTGGCGGGGTTTAAAATTCTTGAAGGTCAGGGATAAGGAAATTCATGGATCTGGATCAACCAGGGATAGGGACCTTCTGATTTCTTTCAAAGGATGTTTGGACGGTTTGGACTTTTCAGGACATTGGACTTTTCAAAGGAACAAGGTTTGACCAAAAATTTCGACAATTACTACTATGACGAAAAAAGTTATTTCAGAAAAAGAAGTTGATTGACATTGGAATTTGCGTTAGCCTTTACACGGATATTGGAATAACTTCAGGACGGTTTGTTTCGGACATTGGATTGTTTGAGGTTGCTAATCCTTGTCAATCAACTTTCGATACAAATATAGATGTGGATAAACATGTGGACAATCGCACAATCTCCCGATTTTAACACTTCGGTTATTACGGCCCAAATCGTAAAAAGACTTCTACAAAATGGGGAAATAACGGTACTATAAGTGGTGTTTCTACGAAAAATGCGTATTTATCCCTCGGTGTTTCTTACAATAAACGCGTATTTCTACCATAGGAATTCACCTTTTTCTTCCTAAACTTGCAATCGAAATTTTTTGTACAACAACCCCGAAAATCCCCGAAATTTGGTACCTATGAAGAAAACTGATTTGCCAGGGGGGCAACCGATTAAAGTAGCCATAGCAGATGACCACGCCCTTTTCCGTGCCGGTGTGAAAACCGCGCTTTCCATGAAGAAAGATGTTCAACTGATCGCGGAAGCCGACAATGGAATGCAGTTGCTCAACCTCCTCAAACACATTGAGCCTGATGTGATTCTGCTTGATATCCAGATGCCCATCATGGATGGAATCGCCACCCTGCCGGAAATAAGGAAACTATACCCCGAAGTGAAGGTGATCATTCTCTCCATGCACGATGACTCCTCCGTTATCTCCAGGATGATGGAAATAGGCGCCAACTCTTACCTCACCAAAAACTCGGATTCAGAATCCATTTACCAGGCCATCGTTACCTGCTACCAGCAGGAGTTCTTCTTTAACGACCTCACCAACAAAGCGCTGCTCAGTGGTTTACGCACCAAAAGGACTGTTGAACAAAGTCTTCCCCAGGACGTACACCTCAGCGAAAAAGAAATCGCTATTCTGAAACTGATGTGCGACGAGAAAAGCACCAAGGAAATCGCTGATATCGTGGACCTTTCCCCAAGAACCGTGGAAGCGATCCGGGATAAACTCAAATCCAAGACAGGTGTTAAGTCAATGGCCGGTCTCATCCTTTACGCGGTAAAAAACGGATTGGTTGAAGGCTAAAACACCCGCTCAGAAGATCAATTTTAACGGTAAACTGCTGCCCGCATTGGAGTCTATTGTGCCTGCGCAGAACCGCGGACTCAGGTACGGAGACGGGGTTTTCGAAACAATGAAGCTCATTGAAGGCAAATTATTACATGCGGAGTTGCATTTCGAAAGACTGTTCCTCGGACTGACCCAACTGGGGTTTGAATGGCCCCGTTTTTTCACGGCAGAAAACCTGCTACAGCAAGCGCTAGAACTGGCGGAAAAAAACGGTCACAGCGCCACAGCGAGGGTAAGGCTCACTGTGATAAGAGGTGATGGCGGTTTGTACGATGCCGTTTCGCACGCCCCCAACTGGATCATTGAAACCATGCCAGCTCCGACAGGAATTTCCGAACTGAACAGCAACGGATTGGTGCTTGGCATTTATGAGTCTGCGAGAAAAACAGCGGATGCCTTTTCTGCACTCAAAACAAATAACTTTCTGCCGTATATCACGGCCGCGCTTTATGCGAAAAAACAACATTGGAACGATGCCCTGGTGTTGAATGCCTTTGGAAGAGTGGCTGATTCCACCATCGCCAACATCTGGTGGCAGGAAGGAAACCGGTTGTTTACCCCGCCTTTGAATGAAGGACCTGTTGCAGGAACGGTGCGCCGCCGTTTATTGGAAAGGCTCCCGCAATTTGGATGGTCCGCAAATGAAATGCCCGCTGAACAGGAACGCCTGATGAATGCAGACGCGTTGTTTCTCACCAATGCGATGTTCGGATTGCGCTGGGTCGGAGATTTTAACGGAAAGCAATTCGGTCCCGGTGCAGCCGCTCAAATTTTCCAACTCCTCCAAACAACTATTTGATGCGCAGTTTGTTGTTTTGCCCTTATGGCTGAAACAACTTCTTCAATCGTGATCTGCTGGTTCCGGCGCGACCTGCGTTTGCAGGACCAGACCGCTTTGTACCACGCACTTCGTTCAGGACATCCTGTGCTCCCCATTTTTATATTTGATGAAAACATCCTCTCAAAACTTCCTTCATCCCATGATAGACGGCTGCAGTTTATCTATGATGCACTGGAGGAAATGCAGGATACACTGGAGAAGGAGGGAAGTTCCCTGGAAGTATATTATGGGAAGCCCCTCGAAGTATTTGAAAAACTGGTGAAGAAATATGCTGTTCAGGCCGTATATACCAACCATGACTATGAGCCTTATGCGCAGGAAAGAGACAGCGCTGTTGAAGCATTCTTAAAGAAGAAGGATATTAAGTTCAACACGTTTAAAGATCAGGTGATCGCTGAAAAAAATGAAGTGCTGAAAGATGATGGGAAGCCCTACACCGTGTTTACCCCTTACAGCAAAAAATGGAAATCGATTGTTACAGAAGAATGGATGGCGGAGAAAAACACAAAGCCTTTGTTTAAAAACTTTTTCCGTCAATCTCCCCAGTCCATCCCTTCGTTGAAGTCGATGGGCTTTGAAACAACGGATAAACATTTTCCTTCGAAAAGTCTTTCCAAAGAATTGCTTAGCAAATATGGGGAGCAACGTGATTTTCCCGGTATTCATGGTACCTCCAGGCTGGGGGTGCACCTGCGCTTTGGAACGATAAGCATCCGGGCCCTCGCCCGAAAAGCGGCAGAACACAGTGAAGTTTATCTGAATGAACTCATCTGGCGCGACTTCTACCACATGATACTCTGGCATTTCCCGCATGTTGGTCGTGGGCTGGCTTTCAGAAAAGAATACGATGCCATAAAATGGCGCAACGATGAAAAAGAGTTTGCTGCCTGGATGGAAGGCCGCACCGGTTACCCGATTGTAGATGCAGGCATGCGCGAGTTGAATGAAACAGGCTACATGCACAACCGTGTGCGAATGATCGTAGCCAGTTTCCTTACAAAGCATTTATTGATAGACTGGCGCTGGGGCGAAGCGTATTTCGCCGAAAAGTTGCTCGATTTCGACCTTGCAGCCAACAATGGCGGCTGGCAATGGGCAGCAGGAAGTGGTTGCGATGCCGCGCCGTATTTCAGGGTATTTAATCCCACGCTCCAAACCCAGAAATTTGATAAGGAACTGAAATATGTGCGGAAATGGGTGCCGGAGTTGGATGAGCTTTCTTATCCGGCGCCAATTGTGAACCATGAAATGGCCAGAAAACGTTGTCTGGAAGTGTATGCGAAAGCGTTGAAGTGAAGCCTCACCCCAACCCCTCTCCGGGGGAGAGGGGCAAAGCCCCTTGATTAAACTTCATATCTTTTAAGGTGCTGGCTTTTTGTGTGGTTCAGTATAATCTATCATTTAAAATCCATCATCCATCATTCAACATTACACGCTCATCGTTCTCCCCATGATCTCAATTGCGCGGTGTCCTTCCGTTCCAAGGTCTTCCGTGAAATTGTTTACGTACAGTTCAATGTGTTGCCGCATTACTTTTTCTTCCATTTCCTGCGCATGTTCTTTCACGTAAGGCGATAAGGTTGGATAGGATTTCCAGGAGAGCGCCAGGCTTTCGCGGATCATTTTATTCAGTGCTGTATGTATGTCGGGGCCTAATCCTGTCCGGGCAACGATTCCGCCCAATGGGATGGGGGCGCCGGTTTGTTCTTCCCAATGTGCACCGAGGTCCATCACCAGGTGCAGTCCTTTTTCCTGGTAGGTGAACCGGTTTTCGTGAATGATCACGCCCAGTGGGAATGCCCCTGAAAGTACTTTTTGTTCGATGTCGGAAAATACTACAGGCGTTTTCTTTTCAGCATAGGGAAAAGCGAACCGGAGGAGCATGTGTGCCGTGGTATGCCAGCCTGGGATGGCGATGTCCATTGAAGCGATGTGCTCCTCAATATTGGGAATATGTTCACGGCTGATGAGCAACGGGCCAACGCCTTTACCCAATGCACTGCCAGCCTGCAATAGCGTATATTCATTTTTTACAGAGAACCAGGCATTGTAGCTGAGTTTTGTAATGTCGAGTTTGCCTTGCAGCGCCCATTCGTTCAGGGTTTGCACATCTTCGAGTACAGGCTTGAATTTGAAAGGGCCCGTGTCGATGCCTCCGTTGATGAGCGCGTCGAAAATAAAGGTGTCGTTCGGGCAGGGACTGAAGCCTATCGTGAGTTCCATTGCTGAAGTATATTTTCTAGTAAAGAAGGAAGCTGGTGGTTGAGCAGGGTGATGGCTTCTTTCAGTTGCCATTTTTCTTTATCGCGTTCGCCTACCATATTGGAAATAGCACGCAACTGGATAAAGGGAATACCTGCGGAAAGCGCCGCGAAATGCAATGCTGCACCCTCCATCGATTCGGTGACGGCCCCGTATTTTTCCCGGAACCAGGCTGTTTTTTCACTGTCCGTACTGATCTCGTTCACCGTAATACCTTTCACCACCGGGATGCCTTCCGGAAAGGGTCCATTGTTTTCGAGCCATCCGTTGCGGTAGGGGAAAGCATCGGGTTGAAGGCCCATATCGGTGAGGTGCCGGTAACCGATGGATTCCTTCACACAGGTGTCGGCCACAAGATCGTGAGAAACGGCCACCAGGGTTCCCGGAGGATATTGTGTGGAGAAACTGCCGGCAACACCAGCCTGTACCAGGAAATCCGGCCGGTTCCGTTCAATTTCCCTTGTAATGCAATGGGTGGCAGCCATAATACCCACCCCGGAAACAAGTGTGGAAACGAGGAAATTACCACGGCGGGAAAGATCGGCTATTTTTTCGCCGGAAGCATTGATTTCGAATGAAGTAGAGGCGATCAAACATACATTCATCCCGCTAAGTTCGTGAAATCAGCGCAATACATTCACCGGAAATATTACCTTTGCAAAAATTTCGGGAAGGCTATGGTGTATTTGACCCGTGTAGAACATTTCAACGCTGCGCACAAACTTTATAACCCCAGGTGGTCGCCTGAGCAGAATGAAGCTGTGTTCGGCAAATGTGCCAATGC
>CAMLPA010000048.1 GCA_946481605.1 uncultured Flavihumibacter sp.
CCTCTCCCGTGGGGAGAGGGGCAATGTTCAGGGTAAGCGATTTATTTGAGTACAATTTTTTTTCACGCAATTGCTTACTGCTTTCTGCTCGGTTCCTCGCAGTCTCGTAGAGCGATTGGGGTGCTTGCTGAAGAATATTTTCTCGCAAAGACGCAGAGACGCAAAGCATAAAGTATTTTCGAACACGTTACATTCACTGTACTTTTTGTTTTAGACAGACTCATATTAAAACAGACCTTTGCGCCTTAGCGTCTTTGCGAGACATATAATCTATTCACCTCCAAAAAGAAACACTCCAAACACAAACAATGCTGCGAGGAACGAAGCAATTGCGTGAATGATTATTTCTCCGCTTTCAGCAATTCAATCACATAAGAAATTTCATCTGCAAGTTCGCTCGGGCTACCCATGTATCCTCCTGATATCCAGCGTAGGTTTCCTTTTCCATCGAGGATCATTTTTTGCGGGATACCAGAGAAACCGATGCTTTTCGCATAGCTGGAATACACGGCATCGGGTTTGCCCGTTGCGGGATTCTTTCCATCGTACAATACATTGAAATTGTATTTCTTCTCCGCAAGGAAATCGGCGATCTGCTTTTTGTAATTGGCCGAATATTCCATGGTGGAGATAAAATAGAATTGCACGTTGGGATCGGAAGCATATTTGTTAACGGCCATCTGCATACCGGGCATGGCGGCTTTGCAGGGTGCGCACCAGGTGGCCCAGAAATCGAGCACTATAATCTTCCCTTTTTGTTTGGCGAGGTCGGCGATGCCGCCTTTATTGCTTTCCAGGGCGAAAGTACCAATGGGTTTATTGATGAGCTGGTCCTTCAGGTGTTGTTTTTGTTGCTCCGCTTTATCAGTGGATTTCAACGAAGCGAAATAGGTTTCAAATCCTGCTTCCTTTTTATTCTTCCGGATGTACTCCTGCTTCAGCAGATCGATCATTTCCGGAGAAACAGCATTTTTGCGGGCACTCTTTTCAGCGTAAGCAACGGCATCGGCCATGCGCTTATTTTTCAGGAGAAGGCTCGTATAGAGTTGATTAAAATCGGCGGATTTATAGTCAAAGTATTCTTTCACGCGTTCCGCATAAGAAAGCGCTTTAACGGGATCGCCTGTTTCGGCCAGCACAAAAGCGTGGACTTTGAAAGCGTCTTTGAAAAGCCTGTAGGTGTATTCTTTCCACTCAGGCAGGGTTTTAAAACGCGCCTCTGGCCAACGGGTATGAGTAGCAGCTTTTTCCACTTCCGCGATGATGGCATTGGAAATAGCGACCACCTGTTCCGGCGTTCTGCGCTGGTCGTCCAGTCTTTCGAGGGGACCGGCAACAATGTGGCGGTGAAAATCGAACAGCGCCAGCAGCGGGGCCACTTTTATGTTCTCATAGATCGACTGCTCGTTTCCTTTCGTTAAGAATTCACCGAATGCCTGTCCACGGAATACTTTGAGGTAATACATTTTAGCGCCATCAGTTTGCATGAAGCGCGCCTGTTCCGGCGGGAATTTCATTTTGAAAGCTTCCCACATCTCCGCGCGTTTTTGAACGTCGGGGGCACGAAAAACCGCATACAGGTCTTTATCAAAAGCGATTTGCCCGGCAGGAAACTTTTTCAGCCCCTCTGCTTCCAGGGAATCGGCTAATGCGTTATTGCGCATCACATTTTTCGCAATCTCTATAATAGAGGCCCACTCCTGCTCTTTTGGATCAGGCAGGGAACGGATAAAAGCCACTTCTCTTGGCGCGATGGAATCTGCTTTTGCCGGATTTTCTTTTTGCAGCAAACGCACGGCAATCGGAAACACATCTCTCCTGCTTTCCGGGAAATTGCGCAGCTCCTGGTTCACCCAGAACAAACCGACATTGTTTTCGATGGCGGCGGAATCTTCGGTAAATGGTGGCACCTCATCTTTAAAATCTTTCAAACGGAGCATTGCCCATCCGATAAAGGCGCCGCGTTGCTGCTTTTCACCACCACCGTCTCTCAACATCCAGGTATAAGTAGCTTTGGCACCCTTGTCCATTTTCGCTCCGGAATGAAAATTAAAAGTGACCAGCGCAGTGCCGGTTTCAGGCGTAAAGTTCAATACCCAGCCTGAATCCACCATTTTCATATCAAGTTCCCTCTTCTCCACTTTCCAGGAAAAATCCTTAAAATAAGCGACTGATGCTTTTACCGGTGCCAATCCCTCCAGCACCGTTTGCTTAGGATTGTAGAACACCTGCATTTCCTTTCCGCCAATACTGTTCTCGGGCAACACTTTAAATCTTTCCTGCGACCTTAGAGAACCGATGGCCACCAAAAGGGCCACCGGTAATAAAATTTGTTTCAGCATCTCTTTTCCTTCTGTTTAATTATATATTCCGTTTCCTCTCGCCTTGGGAGCCATATCAGCCACTTTCCTTAATCCTGAATAGGTGTTTAAGGGAGCAGGCGTAATTTCACCACTTAGTCCGTTAATGGCGAACTCGTACACTTTTCCTTCCGTACCGTTCCAGGTGGCGACATACATCAGTGTTCCCTCCACAGCATTGAGGTTAGCATTGGGCCGTGGCTTATAAATTTTCATGGAAGTGATTTTTTCGCCAGCGGCAAAACCATTGAATACCACCTTCGCAGTGTTAGTGGTCTGAAAATCATAAGCGTAAATCTTATCTTCTGTCGCATACCAGTCCACATAACCCAGTTCGCTGCTCTGGAAGAATTTCGCGGAACTAATTTCCGGAAGCGCACTCATATTGTACCTGCCAACCGCCAGTTGACCGTTATCAAACGAAGCGAAGTTGGCGATGTACAACCAGTATTCGTTACCCGTACGGCTTTTAAAGAACGAATGGGTATAACCACTGAATCCGCGGTCCATATACAACATATCCATACCGATGCTGCGAAGGTCGAAAGGTGCGGTGGCGGGATTGGCCGGTGCATTAAATCCAACCATGGCACCGAACGTGGATGCGGGACGGGCAAACCTGCCGTTCTTCTGATCATATACCACCACAGGATAACTGAATCCCACACCATAAGCAAGGTAGGGTGCCAGTTCGTAGTCGCCAGATACAGAAGCGCCAAACCGCGCATCCGTTTCATAAGGGGTATTAAAAAGATAAAGCCGCTTATTGTTGATGAACGCGTCGTTGGAACTGGCGGTCAGCATATACGCTTGTGGATCCATTACTTCTTCGTCTCTTCGGAAGAACGCTCTGTTTTCGCGCATCAATGAAAAGTCCACACCACTTACTCTCGACAACTGGGTGCTGGTACCGATGGTAATCCAATGCCCTTTCACAAAATTTTTCCGGGTCTGCGCGATGAACCTGGGTGTACCCGGCAGTTTCTTTCCTACAACAGCCGAATAGATATTGCTTAACCTTTTGGGCGTTATACCCGCTACGGGAACTGCATTGGAAGAAACGATAAAATCCACATCAGCACCGTTTTCATCGCCGTGCAGCACCATCCATCCGTATTCAATTCCAGCGGAAACCACCACGGTAAAAATGGTGCTCGTTTTCAAAAGATTCGTTGTATCCGTAACAATGAGTTCAAGACTATATTCTCCTACCGGCTCACCTACCGGAAGGTTGAGTCTTTTTTCATTTGAAATCACCTTGGCGGTGATGTTCGCGTTGCCCCCCTGTGTAGCAGGATAAATGAGCCATTGGTATTTGAGCGCATTCATGTTGCCGTTTTCATAGCGGATCACAGGATCGATATCCAGCAACTGAGAGCGTTCCACATACCGTGGCTGTCCCATACCGGTAGTATCAATCAGCGCCTGGGGCACTTCGGTGTAATCGTAGTTGCCTTTGTCTTTTTTACAGCCGATCACCAGCATAACACAAGCGATGATGAGGCCGGAAATAATATTTTTCATGAACTGATGGTTGAATTGAAGAATTTAAGGAAAAGTAACAGGGCCGAATTCGTCTGTAAGATCAGGGTCATTCGCCAGGTTATAGGCCACCAGTGCAGCCTTAAGCCTTGAAACGATATCCATCATAGCGGCGTAGGTATATTCTCCGGGTAGCGGTTCAACCCTTGCACTCTGTTGCAGCGGGAAATTGTCCACCCCTGTAACCTGGATGATAAAACGCCACTTTACATCACTATAGGTGCCGAAATACCCCATCAGACCAAGAAACCCGTCCCAGTTTGCGGGCTTCACCACGTTATCACTCCATTGCAGGTTGAAGTTAACATCCGTGCCCACGCCGGGTTTAAAGTCTTTCGTTTCCGCTATTGTAAGGTTCAGTTGAACTGACTTCGTAGCGATATCTGCGGTACGGTACAATACCACAGGCAGGTAACCGATAATGGAATCCGCCGGCACAACACCATCGATAAAATCGTAGTGCACACCTTCTTGCGCCGTAGTTCCTTCAGCCACCAGCTTTCCACGCACGATACGGTCATAAGAAGCTGTTTCTCCCATGATCTTCACTTTGATCAGGAAAGTATCTTTCGTTACCGCTTCCGGCAATCGAAGGAAGGAAAAAGACTTTGTGGTGATGCGCGTTTGGTTAAGGTCGGTTCCTCTTTCAAAAAAGTAAATGCGGGCATCGTTCTGATAGCCTGATATGCTTTTCTCGCAGGAAGCAAACAGGGCGATGGCCACAATCAATATGAGGGAAGGAATAAGTCTTGATTTCATAACAATTGTATTTGATTCTAACGGTTTCCGTACACTACTTCATCATCGGGAAGCGGCAATACGTAAATGGAATTATTGGCGGTAACACTGGTTCCTTCGATCCTGTTCAGGTTCATCCTTTTATAATAATAAAACAACTGACCTTCGCAGTAGAACTCCTTTCTGTATTCGCTGAACAGCTCCTGCTGCAGTTCTTCCGGCGTGAGCGTGGGTGGAAGATCATCGGAAAGGTTTCTTGCCCTTCTTACGATATTCAAGTATTCAGCAGCGGCGGCCATATCGGTGCTTGCAAGACATTCCGCGGCGATATAATACATTTCAGAAAACCGCATTACCGGAAGGCGGTTAAGGTTGGCTGAAGAACTGAGTGTATTTTGTTGCAACAGGAGTGAATAAGTGATTTGACGCGCATTATCTGATTGAAGCAGGTATGCGTAACGGCTGTCGTTGGCTGTTTCAAATACGTCCAGAAAGTCCTGCTCATTTGCCCTCGTGAGCAAGTTCGTGGTACCATCGCCCGGAAGAAAATACGTGGTAAACAAAGGTGTAATGTCGAATTTATACAGGCAGAACGTGAGTTCTGAAAACCGCACTTTGTTTCCCGTTGCACCTGAAACCTGGTTCGCAGGTGTCCAGTTGAATACGTTGGCGTTGATCACTTCCCGCGCATATTCCAGCGCTTTTTCTTTATTGCCTGCATACAAATAAGCCCTGGCCTGAAGTGACCGCACTGCGTAGTAATTGAACTTGAACCTTCTGTCCCGCAGGTATCCTTCCTCCGCGATGTTATTCGTTGCCACAATGGGATCCACAGCCTTCAACAGGTTCGCAGCAGAATCAAGGTCAGCCTGTATTTTAGCAAGCACCTCTGTTACGGTAAGCTGCGGAAACACATCGGCGGTGAGCCTGTCGGGATAAGGTATTGCTTTTTGTGTGGCACCGCCCGCACTTGTGGGAGCAGGAGCGAACAAACGCAGCAGGTCAAAATGCAACATGGCGCGCAACCCGAGCGCTTCCCCCTTGATCACATTATAATTGTTATCGCGGAAAATGCGCTTATCAACGGTATTCAACTGTGTAAGCAGGTTGTTGTTGTTGGCGATGGTGCTATACATATTCAGCCAGATGCCATCAATTTTACTTCTTACTTCGGCATGAAGATAGTTGTACAATGATGCCTGGTAATATTCGTGAAAAGTGCTGTTGAAGCGTGTGTGTTGTTTCGCCAGTACTTCTGTAAGGCCGAAACTCAGCTCCTTTCCATACAATTCGTTGTCGTTCATTTTCAGGTAAACGCCGGTAAGCGCATCCATGAAACCCTGCTCATCGCTGAAGACGACCGCGCCGTCGATCTGCGTTTTGGGACGCACATCGAGGAATTTCTTGCAGGAAGAAAATCCCAAGAGGGCCGCGAATATGATTAAATATGAGTACTTCATACTGTTCGATTAAAAAGTAATATTCAATGAAGTGGAAATGGTACGTGCGAAAGGGTAATCAAGACCGCGTTCCGTTCTTACGGTGCTGATCCTGCCCAGATCGTTCAGGTTCAATGCAAGGAATACCCTACTCACTTTTGCATTCTTCAACCAACGCGAGGTAGAGAAGTCGTAGCCCAGGCTGATGGAAGAGAAAAGCAGTTCATGAAGGTCCTGTACGAAGCGGGAAGTGGGGCGTGTGGGCGTAAGATCCGCGATGTTCTTATACAACACCACATCGCCGGGTTTCCTCCACCTTTCTTCAAAGGCACGCAGGTCTATGTTGTAGTCGAAGTCAGCATCTTCCACCTTCGCCACCAAAGTACCATTGTACAATTGTCCACCTGTGCGAAACGTGAATGCCAGGTTACCTGTAAAACCTTTGTGTTGAACGTTTGCACCAAATGTGCCGCTAAGGAAAGGATTTTCATCACCTGAAACCACTAAATCAGCCGTGGACCAGTCGTAGGTAAGTGAGCCGTCTTTCTTAACGTATATTTCCCGACCGTTGGCAGGATCTATCCCCAGAGAAGGAACAACCCATATCGCACCTGTTGACTGTCCTGGTTCATACCTTGTATAAGGACGTTGAAGCAGCGCTTCATCCTGATTAAGGTCATCTCTTTTTGCATCCTCCGCCATATTCAGTTGCGTCAATGAATTGGCCACTTCCCGAATTCTGTTTTTATTGGAGGCGACATTTGTGAAAAGGCTTACAGAAGTTCTTGTAGCCGAGCGTTGGAAAACCCTCACACTTGCGCTGGCCTGAAAACCTTCGTTGCGCATACTGCCGATATTCTCCTTGTAAGTGGTAAATCCCGCAGACGGCGCAAGGAGCATATCACTCAACAAATCTTTAGTATCCTTTATATAGTAATCAAAACGCAAACTCGCTATTCCGAATAAACCCAGATCAAAACCTACGTTATTATCCTGCACCTGCTGCCATTGAAGCGAGGGATTAGGTAAGGCGGCCAGTGCAATGCCAAGGTCTCCGTTATAGGTTTCCAGCGTATTATAAATGTAGGTGGCCAGTGATTGATAGGAATTAAAGTTCTGCGTACCAGTAACGCCGGTGCTGGCACGGAAACGCAATTGGTCTATCATTTTCACATTCCGCATAAATTGCTCACGGTGCACATTCCAATTGGCACCAACCGACCAGAATGCCCCCCATCTCTTATCAGCACCGAACTGAGAACTTGCGTTGCTGCGCAGGGAAAGTTCAGCGGTAAGCCTATCGTCATAAGTATAGGTTACGGCGGAAGTAAGGGCCAGGGAACGGGTGGTATTTTCTGTTCCCGAAGCTTTGGTTCCGGGCAGGTAACGGCGACCGAAGGAGATATCATCCATCTTATCGTTGGGAAAGCCTACCATCGTCATACCATTGGTCTGGGCTTTATTCTGCACCAGAGAATACCCCCCGTTCAGGAAGAAGTGGTGCTTATCCAACTGAATGGAATAATTGCCAAGTAAGTCGATATTGATGTTGTTCTGTTTACCATTACTCATAGTGTATTGCCCTCTGTCGAGGTATTCCTCACTGTTGACGGGAATAGTTGCGTAACGGGAATGGCTTGCGGGAATAAACTGTTCCGCGCTGTTGTTCTGTGCATTGAGACCAACACGGGCCGTAAAACGTAGATTCCGGACTGGATCCCAATCAGCGTAAAAGTTCTCTATGATATTGGTATAGGTAGAAAAATCCTTGCTGTTGAGCGACCCATCGTACATTGGATTTCCGATACCATTACCAAAGGTTTTGATAAGGTTCCCATTGTCATCAGTAATTCTCCAGTAAGGGTTCAGGCGGGCAATATTACCGTAACTGCCGTAAGGGGAATTATCAGATCTGTTGCGGTCTACCGTAAGGCTGTTCCTGAACTGGAACTTTCCGGTTCTGTAAATAAGGTTTACCATACCGGAGAGTGTGTTACGGTCGGAACCTTTCATTACCCCTGCCACATTATTATAGTTGAGGTTAACGGAATAACGCATGGCATCATCACCCCCATCGAGGTTGATGGCATGGCGCTGTCCGATACCGTTACGGAGCGGTTGCGACAACCAGTAAGTATTTACGCCTTCCAACGCGGCTTTCAGGTTGGTGGAATAATTGCGCAGCAAAGTTGCCTGTGTGGCCGGGTTGGCTGAAGTATAGACGCCTGCCAGCACTTCCGCTTCTACCTTTTGCATAGCGTTGGTTAATTCATAACTGGACAAATCCGGCGCAGTTACATCAGCACTACCGTTATAGGACAACCGCAATTTTCCGGCGGTGGGCAACTTGGTTTCAATCACCACCACGCCGTTCCCGGCACGGGAGCCCCAGATCGCTTTGGCGGAAGCATCTTTCAGGATGGTTACGCTTTTGATGAGGTTCAGGTTGAGGTCGTTCACTTTTTCCAAAGTGGTCTCGAACCCGTCGAGAATAAACAGGGGCTGGTTGGGATTGGTGGTATAGGTGCCCTGGATATCAGGGAACCCGGTTTGCCCGCGGAGTTGAATCTCCGGTAAACGGTTCGGGTCAGAACCCAAGTCGAGGTTGTCTACCACCTGGAAAGAAGGATCCAGGATAGCGAGCGATTTCAGTATGTTCTGATTGGAAACAACTTTAAGTTGTTCGCCTGTGAAAGTGGCCACTGCTCCGGTAATGCTGCCCATTTTCCTGTTGAACATCCCGTTGGATACCACCACATCTTCCAGCTTTTCTGTTTCCGTTTCCAATACGATGTTCAGTGCGTTTGTTCCGGAAACATTTTCGAGGAACTTTCGTTTATAGCCCACGCTTGTAATGGAAAGCGATACCGGCGTATTGTCTACACGCAGCGTAAATACACCGGCGCTGTTGGTAGTGGTACCATTTTTTGTTCCCACCACTACAACGGAGGCGCCCAGTATGGGTTCACCTTTTTCGTTGAGCACTTTTCCCGTGAGCACAACCGGCGGCTTCTCCGCCTGGCTACCAATAGGTTCCGTTCTTTTTTTGATCACCACCACGCCATCAACAATGTTGAAGGAAAGCGGCGTATCTTTTAGAAGTGACGTAAGTGCATCGCGTAACGGCACATTGCTCAGCGACACATCTATCTTACCGATACGGTCCACATCATCACTGGTGTAGAAGAAATTGAGTCCCGTTTGTTTCCTGAACTGGGTGAACACCTTTTCGAGGGTGGTATTCTTTCCTTCCATGGAAACGTTCTGGGCCAGACCGGAGGCACATACGTGCATACTTCCGACGAGTAATAAAATGATGGACAACTTCATGATCATCCAGGTTTTGGTGAGCAAAGCAGTGCTTTTCTCTTTGTTTTTGCGCAAAGCAGTTAAAAACATACATTTGTTTTGGGTAAAAAAATGTTCTTTCAGCAAGTCATTTGAAGCCCCGTGAACCGGGATGTTGGCGCATCGCCGGTTTATTTATGGCTTCTTCTCAGTGGAAGGATGTTTTCTCTATAACAGTTTTTTTAGGGGTGAACAAATTGGTTATTGGTTGTTAGTTGTCTACGATTACTTTATCGCCTTCTATGGTAAATGTAACGTTGCCCGTCAGCTCCAGCATTTCCAGTACTTTAGATACTTTTTCTTTTCTGGGCAATGTTCCGCTGAACTTTTTGGTTGGTGTGGTTTTGTATTCCACGGATATATTGTACCATCTTTCCAGTTGGCGCATAATGGTGCTGATGTCAGCCCTTTCATAATAAAAATACCCGTCCTTCCAGGCCACCGCCTGTTCTTCATTCGCTTCCAACACACGCTGCGCACCGGTTTCAGGATTCAACACCGATTGCTTTCCCGGTTCCAGCAACTTAGTTTCTTTGGATCCGGCACTTACTACTTTCACGGCACCCTCCAACAGGGTAGTGATCAAACGGGCTTCATTATCGTACCCCATGATGTTAAAGTGTGTACCCAACACTTCCACACTGGCTTTTTCTTTTCCGGCGGAAGATTTTACCTGTACCACGAATGGCACCTTTTGTGTGCCGGCCATTTTCGGGGCCACTTCAAAATAAGCTTCCCCCGTTACGGTAACCGCTCTTGTGTTACCGGTAAAAAAAGACGGGAAAGTAACCGAACTGGCTGCATTCAGGAATACAATACTGCCATCGGGCAATACCAGGCGGAACTGCCCTCCCCTTGGGGTGGAAAGCGTATGTATGGCCGGGGTAGTATTCGCGTCTTCCATGGAGGTATATTGCAGTTCACCTGAAGCGGATTTGCGCACCTGTTTTCCTGCGGCCGCCAGCATACCGTTTGCGGCCGTATCCAACACTATTACTGTTCCATCTTCCAGTGTAAGCGTGGCTTTGTCGCCCCCGGGCAATACATCGCCCGGCACCACCTGTTTGCGCACTTCCGCTATCAGGTCTGTTTCACTGTTCTCCGGCCAAAGGAGGAACGCGGCCAATCCTGCCAGGGCCAGCAATACCGCCGCCACGGCCATCCGCTTACGAAATATGCGCACAATAAGGGGCTGTTGGTTCCGGGCCGGAGTAGCTGCTTTCAGCATCACGGCATGAAACAGGGCATCCGCCCTTTTTTCGTCGGACAATCCACTGAACTTTTCATCCGATAACGCCGCTTCCACAGCGGCTTTCAGTTGCTCTTCTCCTTCTGCTGCACGGGCCAGTTCCAGGAACCGGGTGAGTTCGGCCGGAGTGAGCTGGTCGTTCAGGTATTTATCCAATAATGTATTCCAATCAGGTTGCATGTTGCAGGTATTTTTTCAGATAAGGCAAGGCCATCTGGTATAAAGACACAATTATTTAACGTAAGGAGTAGCGGGCGGTAAAATTATTTTTCCAGGAGCCGGTAAAGCGCCAGCAGAAGCAACATTCCGGCGGCATGCTGTTGAAGAAAGGTCCTGAGTGAAGCGAGGGCCTTGCGCAGGTGCACCTTTACCGTGAGCGGGGAAATGTTCAGTTTTTCGGCGATCTCCGCGGTGGTTAGTCCCTGGAAACGGCTCATTTCGAATACGGCCCGCTGCTGGCCGGGCAATGCTTCGACACCTTTGTGCACGAGGGCCTCAGCGTCTTTCAGGAGCAGGAGGTCGTCGGCAAGAGCAGTTTCTTTAAAGTAGTTTTCCAGTTCTTCTCCGAAAGATTCTTCCTTCAACCTGGTGCGGAGCGCGTTGAAAATATGGTTCCGCGCCACGGTAAATAGATATCCTTCAAAGTTTCTGATCCCTGGCAGTTCGGTGCGGTTCAGCCATATTTTCAGGAACACATCCTGCACCAGTTCCTCGGAGCGTTCGGTAGATTTGGTAAAGGCGAGGGCCACAGAAAAAATCCTGTCCCAATGTGCATTGAACAATACCCTGAAGGCGGCGGAGTCGCCCCCGGCGATTTGTTCAATCAGTACAGGATCCGTATGCAATGGAGAAGTAGCCAATTAACCGTGTTAATGGGTAAAATTAGGGAATGAAAACGAGACCACATATTCATGTGAAAATACACTTCATCCTTTCTAGTAGATTTTCAGAAAGAAAAACGCCGGATAGTTTTGCCACCGTAAAATTATTGCACCATGTTCCCGTTTCTTTCTTTCGACAGAAAAACGTTTGTACCTGCGCTTCTCCTTTTGTTGGTTGCCTGCCATAAGGATAAGGACAAAGATCCCGATCCTGCCCCTGTAGCCAGCCCGGAGATCACAGCTGTTACACCTGCACATGCGTTGAAAGGCGCATCCATCAGCATTACCGGAAAAAATTTCAGCACCACCACTCAGGGGAATGAAGTGCGGTTCTCCGGCAACAACGCCGTTGCCGATGTACTTGACGCATCTGCCACCACCCTCACGGTACGTGTACCCGAAACAGCCATCACCGGAAAAATAACCATCACCGTAAACAACCGCAACGTTACTTCCACCCAGGATTTCGTGGTAGACGAGCCCGTTCTTGCCATCGCGGATTTTCAACCAAAACAGGGGCCATTCGGTACTACAGTCGTTATCAATGGTACTAAGTTCGGCGATGATGTAAAGGTGACCCTGAACAATGTGGAAGCCACCATCCTGGAAAAAACGGCTGCGCAAATCCGTTTCCTGGTGCCCACCAACACCACGCTGGTGAAACACAAAATCAGGATCGTATCCGATGGCGCAGCGGTTGAATCCGCCGATGAGTTCACGGTTACCGCCGCAGGACCTTACGCGCAATGGATCAGTAAACCCGTAAACGCGGCGCCCGCCAGTATTTACACACATGGCGTTTCATTTGTATGGCAGAACAAGATTTATTGGGGATTCACGAAATTGAGTGCCCTGCAAAATGAAGCCTCCTATATGGTGCTGGATCCCGCTGCCGCACAACTCACGTGGACAATGGGCAATCCGCCGCCACAACAAATGGCGCCACCGACACAACAAAGCGCCATGGCCGTGGTGCACAACAATAAAGTTTATTTCGGCACCGGACTTAC
>CAMLPA010000049.1 GCA_946481605.1 uncultured Flavihumibacter sp.
CTGCCGCTGGTGTTCACCCTTAAACTGGCGCGTTCAAATTCATTCCCGATCACGGCGCCTTTGTTCTTAAAATAGCTTCCGGAAACATAATAATTGGCGGAATTGCTGCCACCGGAAAGCGCCATACTGTAATCCTGGATATTTCCGGTACGCATGAAGGCGTCCTGCCAGTTGGTATTGATGGAAGGATCGAAATCGTTGGTGAGGATGGTTGGCACCGGAAGCCCGCCATTGGCATACAATTGCGTGGCCAGTGTGCGGTATTCTCCCGCATCCATCATGTCCCATTTTTTATTGATTTCCTGCAAACCGGTTTTCACCGAACCTGTTACCACCATGGGGCCTTCCTTTCCTTTTTTGGTGGTGATGATGATTACGCCATTGGCGGCACGGCTACCGTAGATCGCAGCGGCGGAAGCATCTTTCAGAATCTGGATGGATTCAATATCGTTGGGGTTGAAGTCTGGCGTGGCATCGCTGTACATGCCATCGATAATATAAAGCGGGTTGTTGTTGGCGAAAGTACCTGCCCCCCTGATATCTATCTTAGCCATGGCGCCGGGAGAACCACTGTTGCGTACGGTAACCCCTGTGGCCAGTCCCTGGATGGATTCGGCTACAGAAGAAGCCACGTTCCTGTTGGCCTGCGCGGGATTCACCACGCCTACGGCTCCGGTGAGGTCTTTGCGACGCACCGACTGGTAGCCGATCACCACCACATCATTGAGCGTGGCATCGGCAGGTTCCAATATAATATTGACGGTGGTGCCATTCACGGTCACCTCTTTTTCATTATACCCCACGCTGGAAACTACCAATACGCTTCCGGACGCGGCTTCGATGGAGAAAAGCCCATTTGCTGTGGCAGCAACAGAGCGTTGTGTTCCTTTAACAGTGATGGTTCCGCCGGGAATTGCTTCCCCCGAGGGAGTTCTGAGTGTGCCGTTCACCACCTGTTGCGCGTACACAACATGCGAAACGGGAAGAAAAATAGCAGCAAAGAGCAGAAACCTGAGCAATCGTTTTGTCATACTCATTGTTAGCAGTTTAGTTTTTGATAAAAAAGTCAGATCGCCGGAACTGGTCCGCCGGAAGTATGATCCGGAAAAGAAGTGAAGTGGTGGGCATAGCAATTCGGCAATCGTTTGAAGTGGTGAAATTCATACATAAACGGTTAGTATCGCTTAAAAAACGTTTCATAAATGTTTTATTCCGTCTCATTTTTCCATATTCAGACAGTGTTACCCTTTCATCGACCGTTCACTTTCGTTTTATAATGTAACTTCCCATCCCAATGCCTGCTGTATGATGAAGTATTTATGCTCCCTGATAATAATGGCCGTGGCGTGCTTTGTGCAAGTGTTTGCACAGCCCCATTATTTCAGGCATTACCAGGTAGAACAGGGACTTTCCAACAACACAGTGTTCTGCCTGGCCCAGGACAAAGGCGGATTTGTATGGATGGGAACAAAAGAAGGACTGAACAGGTTCGATGGATATGGTTTCAAAGTATTCAGGAATGATCCGGATGATAGTCTGAGTATTGGGGATGATTTTATCCGGAGTATGTTTATAGATGCCACGGATTCACTTTACGCCGGTACCCGCAATGGCGTGTACAAATACCTTCCGGCCACCGAGCAATTCCGGCATGTTTTCAAAAGTGGCGCTGAAGTGAAAGATATCTGCAAGGACCGATCAGGCAATCTATGGATCATATCCGGCCTTTCGCTGATCCGCTTTCATGAACAAACCGGGCAATCAAAATTGTACCCCGGTGGCACTGTTGAATCGCCCACCACTGTATGTATTGATGCACAAGGTACCGTATGGGTGGGCACCGCACAAGGGTTGATTCTGCAATATCTGCCGGAGAAAGATGCTTTTCTTTCCTATAACCTCTTCCCCGGTAAAACCTACGCGTTTCCCAAATGGATCGAGAAAATCTACGCTGGTTCCGGACCGTTTATCATGGTAGGCACCTCCAATTACGGGGTGAAACAATTCCATTCCATACAAAGGACACATAAAGATATCCTGACTTATAACACAGAGGGAAACGAAATATTCGCCCGCGATTTCCTCCAAACTGCAGCGGACGAATACTGGGTGGCCACGGAGTCCGGAGTTTTCCTGCTCAATATTAATTCCGGCAAAACCACACAGTTGCGCAAACAGTATGGCAACCCTTTTTCTTTGCCCGACAACGCCGTTTACACCTTACTGAAAGACAAAGAAGGTGGCATCTGGGCTGGTACGTATTTCGGCGGGGCAGCCTATTACGCCAAACCCTATACGCTTTTCGAGAAATTTTTCCCGCTGCCTGAACCTGGCGCCATCCATGGCAACGCGGTAAGGGAGATTTGTGAGGACCGCTTCGGCAACATCTGGGTGGGTACTGAAGATGCAGGACTGAACCGCTTCGATCCCCGAAAGGGAACGTTTACCAGTTATCGTTTAACGAGTTCCGATATCGGCATCTCCTACCCTAATATCCATGGCTTGCTGGCGCGGAAAAATGAACTCTGGGTCGGCACATTTGAACATGGTCTGGATATCATGGATATCTACTCCGGGAAAGTGATCCGTCATTTTCCCGAAGGGAAAGCAGGGGAAGAACTGAAAAGCAGTTTTATTGTGGTGATCCATGAAACCCGGGCAGGAACAATATTCATCGGTACGCGTCAGGGTTTGTACCGCTTCCGCGAAGCAGATCAGCAATTCGAAGCCGTAAAGCAAGTGTCGGAGCATGCATTCATTCATTCCATCACAGAAGACAACAAGGGTAATTTGTGGATCGGCACTTTAGGAAACGGACTCTTCCGTTATAATCCGGCCAACAACGAGACGGTGAACTACCGCCATCATGCGAAGCAGAAAAAAAGCTTACCGGGAAACTCTGTTACTACCGGTTTCCAGGCAAGCGATGGCACCTTATGGTTTGGAACAGAAGGCGGAGGACTTTGCCGCTTCAATCAAAAAGATCAAAACTTCACTACCATTACCACCAAAGAAGGCTTACCGGGCAATACGATCTTCCGGATACTGGAAGACGAACAGCGGCAACTCTGGATCACTACATCCAACGGACTGGTCCGTTTCCAACCCGGAACAGGCGCCATTCAGGTGTACACCACTTTCAACGGCCTGCTCAGCAATCAGTTCAACTACAATTCGGGGTACCGCGATGCTTCCGGACAAATTTACCTCGGCACGGCAAAAGGACTGATCCGTTTCCGCCCCGCATCGTTCACCAACAATCAATATTTTCCGCCGGTCCACATCACCGGGTTGTACATCAATAACAAAGAGCCCTCTTCCAACCTTGTTGCCCTGCCGCTGCAAAAAGCCAATGTACATACTTCCAAAGTAGTGCTTTCTTACGATGAATCCTCGTTCAGCATCGACTTCGCCGCACCGGCATTCACGGCCCCCGAAATGACGGGTTACAAATATATTCTCGAAGGACTCGATAAAGACTGGACCTACCTGAAAAGCAACCGCAAAGTATATTTCACCAACCTCAGGCCCGGCAATTATACATTCAAAGTACAGGCCGCCAACAGTGAAGGACAATGGGGAAAAGATACCGCCACACTTCAGATTCTGATTCATCCGCCCTGGTGGGAAAGCAACTGGGCTTTTACCGCATACCTACTGGTGTCTGCATTTATTGTTTACCTTCTTTTCAGAAACTACCAGCAACGGATGCACGAAAAAACGGAACGCAAAATCGAATTGATGGAACATGAAAAGGAGAAAGAACTGTACCAGACGAAAATAAATTTCTTCACCGATGTGGCCCATGAAATCCGCACACCGCTTACCCTGATCCGCGCCCCCATGGAGAAGATCATGAAAAAAGCAGGCGACAGTATTGAGTGGGGACAGCAACTGAAAATCATGCAACGGAACACCGACCGGTTGCTCGAACTGACCGGTCAGTTGCTAGATTTCCGTCGCGTGGAAACCAATGCTTTCCGGCTCGATTTTGCTGAAACCAATATTGGCGCACTGTTGAAAGATATGTGTACCGTATTCAGACCATTGGCGGAACAAAAAAAGATCAGCTTCAGCCTGCATGTTCCTCCTCACCCCGTATTGGCGCTGGCAGATACGGATTCATTGCAGAAAATGATCAGCAATCTGCTTTCCAATGCTTTCAATTATGGCAAAAAGAAAGTGGACGTGGTATTGCGTGTGACCGAAACGCATTTCACCATCACTGTAAGCAACGACGGGCCTGTGATTCCTCCGGAAATGAAAGAAAAAATATTCGAGCCGTTCTACCGCATCCACCACCACAGTCACCGGCCCGGAAGCGGCATCGGACTGGCCCTGTCGCGGTCGCTCGCAGGATTGCACCACGGTACGCTCGAACTGGATACCGCCGTGCCTGAAATGAATGTTTTCATACTTTCGATACCCTTAAAGCCTGAACCAATAACCGAAACTGCTCCCGATGAAACCCGTATTACTGATTATTGACGACAACGAAGAAATCCTGGACTTCCTTTCAGATGACCTTGGTGAAAAATACACCATCCGTACCGCCGTGAACGGCAAAGACGCACTCGAAATCCTTTCCGCCGAAAGCATCCAACTCGTTATCAGCGATGTGATGATGCCCGAAATGGATGGCTTCACTTTGTGCAGGGAGATTAAATCGAAGGTGGAAACCAGTCATGTGCCCGTGATTCTTCTTACAGCAAAGAACACCCTTCAATCTAAAATGGATGGGCTGGAAATGGGGGCTGATGCCTATATCGAAAAACCATTCTCTCCGGAATTCCTGCAGGTACAAATCGCGAACCTGCTCATCAACCGCAATAAAATCAAGGAATATTTCTCTAATTCCCCGGTTACACATATCCGTTCCATGGCGCATACCAAAGCCGACGAACAATTCCTGGAACAGGTGCATGAAATTGTGCTGCAACACCTGTCGGATACGGAACTCGACGTGGAGCACCTGGCCCGTTACATGAACATGAGCCGGCCAACTTTGTACCGGAAACTGAAAGATATTTCCGACCTGACACCGAACGAACTCATCAACATCACCCGATTGAAAAAAGCCGCGGCTTTACTGGCGGAAGGACAACTTTCGGTGAACCAGGTAGCGGAAATGGTGGGTTACACTTCCCACAGCCATCTTTCTAGAAATTTCCAGAAGCAGTTCGGACTGTTGCCTTCAGAATTTGTAAAACGAAAAGAAAACGGGTAAAAGCAAGCAAATACTATGTTTGCACACGACTGCACGTTCGCAAAAAGGCGGTAAATTCGCAGGTATGAATTTCCGATCTCTTTTCACATACTTGTTCCTTCCCGTGATACTCCTGTCCGGCTGTGCAGAACAGGAACCACAAAAGCATTACGATCATCCCATAGTGATCGTACAAACCAAGTTTGGTGACATCAAAATGGAGCTTTACCCTGAAAAAGCGCCTGCCACCACGGCGGGATTTCTTACCAACGTGGATTCAGGTTACTATAAGAACTGCGCCTTCTACCGTGTTTTGCGCGACGACAACCAGGTATCCGGCGCCTTACATGCCCAACTCATTCAGGGCGGCATCTGGGTCACCAACTATAAACTGAAGGCTAAGATGAAACCCATCCCGCATGAATCAACCAAAGCATCGGGCTTATTGCACAAGCGGGGCACCGTTTCCCTCGCACGCGCGGAACCGGGTACCGCCACCTCCGAATTTTTTATCTGCCTGGAAGATGAACCGGGCTTCGACTTTGGCGGCGAAAACAATGCTGACGGTTTAGGTTATGCGCCTTTCGGAAAAGTACTGGAAGGTATGGACGTGGTGAAAAAAATTCATGAACAGCCGGAATACAAACAACGTTTCAGGCCATTGGTAACAATTGTGGATGTAAAGCGGGCGAAGTAGCAAGCTATTCTTTGCCCACTACCCTATATTCAGGGTCCTCCACTACATTCACTTCAATCACATCCGCGGCATTCTTTAATAGTTGCCTGCATTCCGGACTTAAATGCAGCAGGTGTAATTTTTTACCAGCGTTGCTGTATTTTTCTGTAAGCTTATTCAAAGTGTCAATCGCGCTCATATCCACTACCCTGCTTTCCCTGAAGTCAATGATCACTTCCTGTGGATCGTCCTGTATATCGAATTTCTCCGTAAATCTTGTGACGGATCCGAAGAACAGCGGCCCATATATTTCGTAATGCTTTACGCCATTTTCATCCACATATTTCCGGGCACGAATCCTTTTCGCGCTTTCCCATGCGAATACCAGCGCGGAAATAACCACGCCAATCAGGACTGCCAGGGCAAGGTTGTGCAGCCAAACGGTGATTACCGCAACAAGTATCCCCACAATAATATCAGATTTCGGCATCTTGTTGATGATGCGTAAACTTATCCATTCAAAAGTGCCGATGGAGACCATCACCATTACGCCCACCAAAGCGGCCATCGGAACCTTTTCTATGACGGGCGCGCCGAAGAGGATAATCAGCAATATTGTAAGCGCTGCCACAATGCCCGACAAACGGGCCCTGGAACCCGCCGAAAGGTTCACGAATGTTTGCGCGATCATGGCACAACCACCCATCCCTGTAAATAATCCATTCAATACATTCGCACTGCCCTGCGCCACGCATTCTTTATTCCCCCGGCCCCTGCTTCCGGTGATTTCATCCACTACATTCAATGTCAGCAAACTTTCGATGAGTCCAACCCCCGCCATCACCAGTGCGTAAGGGAAAATCACTTTCAGCATGTCCAGGTTGAACGGCACATCCGGAAGATGAAAAGGAGGAAATCCGCCGCTAATGGAAGCGATATCCTTTACCGTTTTCGTATCAATGCCAAACCCGGCGACAATCGCGAATACAACGGCGATGGCCACCAGCGAAGCAGGCACCGCTCTGGTGATTTTAGGGAAGAAAATTACGATAAGAACAGTGAGCAAAACCAGTGCAAGCATCACATACAAAGGTGTTCCGCTTAGCCACGAATCAGTGCCGCTTATACGGAACTGCTGTAATTGCGACATGAAAATGATCACGGCCAATCCATTCACGAACCCGTACATAACGGGTTGTGGAACCAGTCTGATGAATTTCCCCAGTTTTAAAACGCCCACCAGTATTTGTAAAAGTCCTGCCAACAGCACCGCGGCGAAAACATATTCCAGGCCATGGCTTTGCATCAATGCAATTAAAACCACTACGGTTGCGCCCGCGCCACCTGAAACCATGCCCGGACGGCCACCAAGAACAGCAGTAACCAATCCCATGATGAATGCCGCATACAAGCCTGTGAGCGGCGAAAAGCCAGCCAGGATAGCAAAAGAAAGGGATTCGGGGATCATCGTCATCGCAACGGTAAGCCCCGCGAGTATCTCGGTTTTATAATTTACTTTTTGTGAAAAGTCAAATAAATTAAACAATGCTGCCATGCAGTAAATATTAGAAGAATAAAAAGAATGGATAGAAATCGTTCAATGGCGTAAGGAATTGCTTACGCCTGCAAAGGGATCAGTTTCTTATCAGGGTGGAGTAACTTTCAAAAAGAAGGTAGTATTCATCATTGCCCTGCGAAAGTAAGAAAAAATCGGTTACCCTATTGCTCGTTGAGTAATGGTTTTGAATGAAGTGAAAAAGCTGCATATATCGGTCGCAGCCTTCGGATCAGCACCATTTCCTTTGCCTTCATTTCATAACTGGTATCATAACATCCGCATCGGAAACCGCCAGTTTCCTTTGGCACCTGGTGCGTGAAGTAATAAAAGCTGAACCCCCGGGCAAGCAATTCTTCTTTGGTAACCAGCACTTCTTCATATTGCTTCAGCAATTGGTCCAGGATGGACCTGTTCTTTTTCAGCAGGTGATTCACAATTCTTATATCCGGTGTGGTGCAGGCTTTCTGGCTGTTGTTGTAGTTGTTCCTGCAGTTTTCATCACAGTATTTTTTGTCGCTCCGGCCCCTGATCTTCTCGCCGCATTGTATACATTTTCTTTCCATCACATCAGTTGTTGGTGAACAATAAAGCAAAGCTACAGGTAGGGTTTTGCGGGGAGAACCGTGTTTTAACGCTTATATCATGTTATAAACACTTATCGTTCGACTGCGAAGAAACGGAAGTGACAAATTTGTATTGAAAACGGCCGTGAATATTCAGAAATCAAAAATCGTGTAACATGAATGCTTTAAAAAACAAAGTGCAGTTGATCGGTCACCTCGGTGCGGCGCCGGATATAAGGGAAATGGATACGGGAAAGAAACTGGCGAAAATGAACATTGCCACCAATGAAACGTACAAAAACAGCCAGGGCGAGAAAGTCACGGAAACACAATGGCACCAGGTAATTGCCTGGGGGAAACTCGCCGAGATCGCGGAGAAATTGCTGGATAAAGGTACCGAAGTGGCCGTGGAGGGGAAACTGCAATCCAGGACGTATACCGATAAGGAAGGCATACGGCGCTATGTAACTGAAGTTTGCGCGCAGGAACTCCTGGTGTTGGAGGGAAAGAAAGTGTAGTGGTGGTAGTGGTAGGTCCGGGAGGCCGAAGCTCCGGCAGAGGCCTCCCTTTTCGATCCTTTCGGTATCTTTGCAAAAAAAAGAAAATGGCTGAAGACCTGTTGGTGGAACAAGGCACCAAAGAAGAACAATACGCATCACTGGTACCGCAACTGAAGGCGCTGGTAGAAGGTGAACCTGACCTTATTGCCAACCTGGCGAATATCGCAGGCGGATTGAAAGAACAGTTCCGTTGGTGGTGGGTAGGTTTTTACCTGGTGAAAGACAATGAACTCGTACTCGGGCCCTTCCAGGGACCAATAGCCTGTACCCGTATCCGAAAAGGGAAAGGTGTATGCGGAACCAGTTGGGAAAAAGCCGAAACACTGATCGTGCCGGATGTGGACGCATTCCCGGGACATATCGCCTGCAGCAGCCTTTCCAAATCGGAAATCGTTGTGCCCGTAATGAGGAACGGTGAAGTGGTGGCCGTACTGGATGTTGACAGTGAGCACCTGGATCATTTTGATGAAACGGATAAAAAATTCCTGGAAGAGATCGTAGCATTCATTCCCGGATGGTAGTTTGCGCTATCTTTATATCCTTCGTTACAATCATAAATCGACCAGATGAAAAAACTGTTGCTTGCAATCGGCTTCCTGACACTAATTGGCGTATCCGTAAACGCGCAAAAAAGAAAATCACTTTTCAACGGAAAGAATCTTTCCGGCTGGACAGTCCACGGCACTGAAAAATGGTATGTCGACAAAGGGGAACTGGTTTGCGAGAGCGGTCCGGATAAACAATATGGGTACCTGTCTACCCAAAAGAAGTATAAAAACTTTATTCTTGAACTGGATTTCAAGCAGGAGGACAACGGCAATTCCGGGGTATTCTTTCGCTCTTCTATTGAAGGCGTGAAAATACAGGGATGGCAGGTCGAAGTAGCGCCACCGGGATTACATTCAGGCGGCATCTATGAGTCTTATGGACGGGGATGGCTCATCAAACCAGATGCTGAAAAAGAATCTGCACTGAAGTCTGGTGAATGGAACACCATGAAAATACAGGTGATTGGTGACGAAGTGACTACCTGGCTGAACGGTACGCAGATGATCTTTCTGAAAGATGAAAAGATCGGAGCCGCAAACGGGTTTCTCGCCTTACAAATCCATGATGGCGGTGGCATAAAAGTGCGTTGGAAAAATATCCGCATTCAGGAAATCAAGGATAAACAATAACACCGTAAAAGAAAGCGTACCAGCTAAAACGGGGAAGTCGCCTTAACTGATACGCCTCTTAAGGTTTAATGGTTGGTTACTTGCGGCTAACCTCAGCCGATATTTTTTGTTCCTTCTCGAAATCGAATAAGGTAATTCTTCTAAGCGTATAATAAGCCACCCAGTACTCCTGGAGTATCCTGGTGTAGTCAATCAGGGCCTTGTCTTTGGCATCCTGTGCCAGTCCCAGGTCTGTGATGCTGATCTTTCCGAGGAGGTACCTGTTTTTGGCCACATCGTATCTTTTTTGGGCGATGGTATCACTTTTGGCGGCAATCACAATACCCGTCTGCAATTGGATGAACCTGTTCACTACGTTCTCTACTTCAATATCAAAATCCTTCTGCTGGTATTGTTGCTCGGCCCGCACTGCTTCCAAGTTTTTCCTGGCGGCTTCTTCCTGGTGCTTGTTCTTGCCGAAACCGAAAAGCGGAATGCTGTACCCGATATTCACCTGTTGTGCATTCAGCGGATCCTGGTAAGCGTTGGATAAGGAGGTGGCGGTCTGGTTAAGTCCGTAACTGAGGAAGATGTCACCGCTGGCGAACCTGTTGCTCTGGCTTCTTTTCACATCGGCTTTCGCCTGGTTTTCCAACAGGCTGAGTCCGATAAGGTCACTACGGTTGGCACGGGCCTCTCGTATGGCGATGGTTTTATCCACCGCAAGGATCGGCGCGTCTTTAACTGGAGTGAGCTTAAAAGTTACGGGGGCAGTAATATTCAGCAGGTTCCTGAGCCGTTTGGTATTTACCTCCACACGTACCTGACTTTGCGTTACGGCGTTTTTTGCATTCATCAATTGGAGTTCAACCTGGAGAAGTTCGTTTTCCGCGATCTTCCCTACATTGAACCTGCCCTGGGATATCTTAAAAAGTGTATCGTTGATGGCTTCGTTGCTGCGGGCGTTCTCGTATTCCATGGTAGCTACATACAGATCGAAGTAGGTTTGGGTGATGCGTACGCTGAGGTCTTCGTTGTCCTCCACAAGCCCTTTTTCCGCTTGTTTGATGCGGAGTTTTTCCTGCTCAAAATTCCATTTCACGGAATTGAACAAGGTGAGCGGCTGACGAACACCGATGGCGAAAGGCGTGGTCTGAAACTGCTTCTGGAAAAACGGCTGCTTATTGGTAAACTGGCTCAGGTTAGAAGTTACGAAGGCCGTTCCGCCAGTCCAGAAGATATTCTGTTCTACCGTGAGGTTAGTACTGATATTGGAACGCCGGAATGATTGCACTTTGTATGAGCCATCGGGCTGCACCACATTATCCAGCCTGCTGTCGTAAGAAGGTAGTACACCACTCAGGGATACCTGGGGTTTTAAACCGGCCATGAACGCGTTGTACCGGTGCTGAACGGATTCGTATGCCGCGTTTATTTTTTTGGAGAGCATACTTTGGGATTTACCCATGTTGATGGCTTCTTCCAGTGAAAGGGGCATGTTATCCTGTGCGGAAACAAAAGCACTTGTAAATAAAAGCGCTGCCGCAAGGGGTAATAACTTCATGTATAAGGGTTTATGTGTGTTATTCGCTTTTTAAACTAACAACCGGGTTATTGGCCGCTGCTTTCCGGGCCGGGAACCAGCCAAAAAGTAATCCGGTAAGTGCTGAGATAGAAAAAGAAAGCAGGATGGAGAAAAGACTCACCGAAGTTTCAATATCCGTAGCCTTCTGAATCGCGAAGCTGATGCCCACCCCCAACAGCACTCCGATGAGTCCGCCTGTCACACATAAACTGATTGCTTCGCTAAGGAATTGGAGCACCACATCTTTTTTGGTGGCGCCTATGGCAAGCCGGAGACCAATCTCCCTGGTCCTTTCCAGTACAGAGGCCAGCATAATGTTCATGATGCCGATCCCGCCAACGATCAGCGAGATAGAGGCGATAATGGCCAGTACGATATTGAAAAGTTGTTTGGTCTTTTGTTCCTGCTTCAGCAGCAATTCGGGCACAATGATTTCAACATCCTTGCTGCCACCATGCCGCCTGTTCAACATCCTGGTCATCAGCTCTACAGTAGGCTGCACCATGCCGGTTTCAGCGACGTGCACTACCATTTTGTCCAGTTGGTGGTAATTGCCTCTTGCCACGGAATTGCGGTACACCTGCATCTTGTGCGGCGTAAGGCGGGAACGGTCCTGTATGCGCATGAGCATAGTGGGTAGCGGGGTGAAAATCTGCTCATTCACATCCCGGATAGAGAACCGGGCCGACTCTTTTCCAATGGTTTCGCCCTGCTCCATCACCCCAACAATTTTCAGCCACTCACGCCCGCATTTGATGGACTGGCCAATGGGGTTAATGCCCGGAAAATACTTTTTCTCTATGTTCCAGCCAATGATGCATACCGGAATGGCTTCGGCCAGGTGCTGTTCTGTAAAAAGTTTGCCCTTGGCCAGTTTGGTATTCGTAGACTCAAAAAAATGATTGGTAACACCAGTAAGTTTTCCCTTACCAGAAATGCCCTGGTAAAGAATATTGACATCCATTTCAGATTCGGCACTGATATAATCTATGGAAGGAATCTGTAAAAGATTTTCAAGGTCTGCAAGACGTAAGCCGGGAGATACATTTCTTTTAGGAGCCATGTTCTTTTCAACGGATTTCTCTTCTCCGGACTCATCCGTCTGATCTGCGCCGGGTTCCTGCTGTCCTGAACCTGGAAGTACAGCCTTTATCAAAATGTTATTAGAGCCGACCTGTTTGATCTGTTGTAGTATTTCTTTTTCCGCACCCCTTCCGATGGCCAGCATGGCAATTACAGATGCCACACCAAAGATGAT
>CAMLPA010000050.1 GCA_946481605.1 uncultured Flavihumibacter sp.
TCCGCTCCACTTATTTTGCCTGCCTTGCCATGGCAGCGGAAATGAGTACCGGATTACTGGCCATGAATGCCGTGTTTGGAAGAAAGCCCACAGTTTCTATGCTTGTAGTGAAAATGGAAGCGGAATATTTCAAAAAGGCGACCGGTGATACTTTTTTTGAATGTACTGAAGGTGCAGCATTAGCCGCAGCAGTAGAGAAAGCCTGTACTTCACCACAAGGTGCTCAATATACCGCTACGGCCACTGGCAAAAACAATACCGGTGAACTTGTGGCCATATTCCATTTCACCTGGTCCTTCAAACAAAAAATTCAAACATAACACCTATCAATACTCGAATAAACTAATCTTCTTATGCTGTTCCTGCCCCTCTCCGGCCGGAGAGGGGTTGGGGTGAGGCGTTTCCCAACCAAGAAGATCATATTCAAAAAGCCACCCTTCCAAAAAATAAAATCATGAAAATAGCATTCCATGGCGCCGCAAGAACAGTCACCGGCAGCAAACACCTCCTCACACTGGCTAACGGCAAACAAATCCTCCTTGATTGCGGCATGTTCCAGGGCATGGGCAAACAAACAGATGTACTGAACCGGAACTTCGGTTTTGACGCGGAAAAGGTGGACATACTTGTTTTGTCCCATGCGCACATAGACCATAGTGGCTTAATTCCCAAACTGGTGAAAGAAGGCTTTAAAGGAAAAATATACTGTACCCCGGCCACCCGCGACCTCTGCGGGATACTCCTGGAAGATTCCGCCCAGATACAGGAAGACGATGTGAAATATGCGAACAAGAAGCGCGCATCAGAAGGACAACCTTACCTGCGACCATTATACACCAAAGAAGATGCCGCCGCAGCGATGTTGCTGTTCGAGCAAAGGGAATACGGTGACTGGTTCTCCATCGATGAAGATGTGGACGTTCTTTTTACCGATGCCGGCCACATCATCGGCAGTGCGGCCGTTCACCTGAAGATCAGGGAAAACGGACAGGAAACAAGGCTAACCTTCAGCGGAGACGTGGGCCGGTACAGGGATGTGATCCTTCGTTCCCCCGAAGATTTCCCTCAAACCGATTTCCTGCTCCTGGAATCTACTTACGGTAATAGTCTGCACGATCTCCACGAAGCCACGCCTGACCTGCTCCTGGATTGGATCGAAAAAACATGTATCCGGAAAAAAGGCAAACTCATCATCCCTTCATTTAGTGTGGGACGCACACAGGAACTGCTTTTTGCGCTGAACCAGCTTGAACTGGAACGAAGGCTGCCGGACCTCGATTATTTCGTGGACAGTCCATTGAGTATTGAAGCCACCGAACTCGTGAAAAGGCATCCGAAGTACTTCAACAAAACCATCCAGAAAATACTGGAAAGCGACGACGATCCCTTTCGTTTCAAAGGACTTCGTTATGTGAAATCAGTAGATGAATCCAAACTGCTCAATTTCCGGAATGAGCCCTGCGTCATCATTTCCGCGAGCGGCATGGCGGAAGCGGGCAGGGTGAAGCACCATATTTCCAACAACATCGAAAACAGCCGCAACACGATTCTAATGGTGGGTTATTGTGAGCCGCGCTCCCTGGGCGGCAGGCTGATGGCCGGACAGAAGGAAGTGGGCATCTTTGGGATACAACATGAAGTGCACGCGGAAATAGGTTCTATCAGAAGCTTGAGCGCCCACGGCGATTACGAGGACCTTTGCCAGTTTATCGCCCACCAGGACCCGCGCCAGGTAAAGAAAATTTTCCTGGTCCACGGTGAATTACCCGTGCAGGAAGACTTTAAGGAGCGCCTCCTCCGCAAAGGCTTCTGGGATGTGGAGATACCTGAAATGCACCAGGTGTTCGGCCTCGGATAATGGCTTATATTTGCAGGTTTGAACCAATCTTGATATTGTTATGACGCCGTTCCGTACGCGACTGTCCCTCGTATTGATTGGTCTGGGGTTATCCGCAGGCATATTCGCGCAGAATACACTTACACAGATCGATTCCTCCCTGTTTGTGATGGATACGCTCAGGCCGCTGTTGCAGAAGTTTGGCAACGTAAGGTTCTCCGGTTACATGCAAACGCAGTTCCAGCTCACCAAAAATGATGGCACCAAAACCTACAATGGTGGCGACTTTCAGCCTGCAAGCAACAGCAGGTTCATGATGCGGAGAGGCAGGATCAGGCTCGATTATCTTTTGTTGAGTGAAGAAAACCTGCCGCGCGTGTTTTTTGTGTTCCAGTTTGATGGAACGGAACGTGGGGTGAACATCCGCGATTTCTGGGGAAAGGTGTACGAGAACAAATTCAATGTATTCTCGTTGACTACCGGCGTTTTCGCCAGGCCATTCGGTTACGAGATCAACTGGTCGTCGGTGGTGCGTGAAGCGCCGGAACGGGGGAGGATGTCGCAGATTTTATTACAGACGGAACGCGACCTCGGCGCCATGCTGTCTTTCGAACCGCAGCGCAACAGCCATAAACTTCGTCCTTTAAAAATAGACCTCGGCTTATTCAATGGGCAGGGCCTTCCGGGAAGAGCAGATTTCGACAGCAGAAAAGACATGATCACAAGGGTGAGTATGCGCCCCGTAAAGCTGGTGCACAAAGTGAATTTGTCGGGAAGTATATCCTATTACAATGGCGGCACACAACAGTTTTCAAAATACGTGTACCAACATGCGAAGAACAGGTTGGGAGAACCCATCATGGAAGTGGATTCCAGTTTAACGAATGTTGGGGAGTATTCCCGCCGCCAGTATTACAGTGCCGACGCACAATTGAAAATAAAGAACAGTTTCGGGTTGTCGGAATTCAGGGCCGAATACTGGCAGGGTACACAGCCCGGCAGCGCATTGACCACCGTGAGTTTCCCTTCCCAAACGGAGGCCGCACTTCCGCGTTATATCCGCGATTTTAACGGCGGCTTCTTCTATTATTTACAGAACATCGTGAACAACAAGCACCAGTTCGTGATGAAATACGACTGGTATGATCCCAATATTCACGTGAAGGGCGCGGAAATAAAACCCGGCATGAACCTGTCGGAAGCTGATGTTCGTTACAATACGCTGGGCATGGGATATGTGTATTACCTGAATGATCACTTTAAGGTGACCACCTGGTACGATATGGTGAAGAATGAAGAAACCGCATTACCCGGTTATACGGAAGATATTGAAGACAATGTGTTTACCGTGCGTGTGCAATATAAATTCTGATTACTGCTCTTCCTGGAATACGAGCAGGCTTTCGAGGATCACGTGTTTCTTTTCAGGTTCCCCACCGTTCACATCTTTGTTCAGCAATTGCATCAGCATATTTGTGGCCTCTTCGCCCTGTTGGTAGGGAAACTGTTCCACCGATGCCATGGGTGGATGGTCGAGGTAATGCACGATGGGCAGGTTGGCGTAACTCACGAAGCAAATGTCTTTGTTTACTTTCATCTTCATTTTCTTCGCGTACTGAATGGCATCCAGTGCAACGTAGTCGTTGAAGGCTACAATGGCCGTAGGCCTGTTTTTCAGCGAAAGCAACTGCTGCATGGCTTTGTGGGTGCTTTCTTTGGTGAGGTCGGTATCTGCGATCAGCGCGGGATCTATCTTTAAGCGGTTCTTCTTCAGGGCTGCCTCGTAACCTTCCTGGCGCTCGTCGGTGATCCCGATGCTTTCCGGTCCTTTCAGGAAACCGATGCGTTTGTGGCCGCTTTTCAGCAGGAACAATACCGCTTCGGTGGTGCTTTGCAGCATGGAGCAGTTCACCTTGTAATAGTGTGGTTCACGGGGCACGCGGTCGAAGAAAACGACCGGTATATTGTAATTCGTGAGTTGCTCAAAATGTTCGTAGGTATAAGTGTTCTTTGATACAGAAACCAGGATGCCGTCTACACGGTGTTTGCGCATGGTTTCCACGATCTGTTTCTCGCGTTCCACATCATCGTGGGATTGTCCCACCAGCACGTTGTAATTGTTTCTTGTGGCGGCGTCTTCAATACCGCTGATGGCCTGGGAAAAGAATTCTTCCCCAAGGTTGGGCAGGATCACACCCAGGGTGAAAGTCTTGCCCTGCTTGAAAAAGATGGCAGTTTGGTTGGGCTCATAGTTCAGTTCTTTGGCCAGTTGCTGCACTTGCGTCTTGGTCCGCAGCCCGATGCTGGGGTGGTTGTGCAATGCACGGGAAACCGTAGATACCGAAATATTCAATCGCTTCGCGATCTCTTTGATGGTAGGCGCCTTCTTTTCCATTTGCGTTAGTTTTGCATGGTGAAGCTATTGAATTTGCATGAATTTGCGTAAAAGTTGCGCAAACGTTTGTGTTATAAAAACGGGTGGTAAAGCCCGGTTTGTATTGTATTTTCGGCAACGATTCCATATACCAAACCGCTTATTATGAAGCATTTCCTGCTTGCCTTACTGCTCGTTTCCGGCCACACCATGGCGCAGCAACAAAAACAGCCTAATATTATTTTTATCCTCGCTGATGATATGGGTTATGGTGACCTGGGGTGTTATGGACAGCAAAAGATCAAAACACCACAGCTCGACCAACTGGCGCAACAGGGCATGAAGTTCACTGATTTCTATGCCGGAAGTACGGTGTGTTCCCCTTCCCGCGCAGCGCTGATGACGGGCGAACATACGGGCAAAACTTATATACGGGGAAACGCACCCATCTACCTCCGGCCACAGGATAGCATTCTGCCACAGTACCTGCAACAACGCGGTTATGAAACAGCGATGGTAGGGAAGTGGGGACTGGGCCTTCAACACACCACCGGCGTTCCGCATAAAAAAGGCTGGGATTATTTTGTGGGACACCTCGAAAACAAAGAAGCACATTTCCAGCACGGCGACTCCATCTGGTACATGCACAAGGGCACAACGGATCTGCTTCGTTTGAATAAAGATGTTTTCTACAACGAAATGTTCACCGATTCTGCCATGGCCTTTATCGCGCGGCAGCGCCAACAGCCCTTCTTTCTTTACCTTTCTTTCACACTTCCTCATGCAGAACTCCGCGTGCCCGAAAGGTACCTGAAGCCTTACCTGGATGCACAGGGAAAAAGTATTTTCCAACCGGAAACACCCTGGAAGGAAGGACAGCATTACCGCGGGCAACCCAATCCCAAAGCGGCTTACGCGGCTATGGTAAGCAGTATGGATGATTATGTGGGAAAGATCAACGCGTTGCTGAAGCAACTGAAGATGGACGACAATACTATCGTCGTCTTTACCAGCGACAACGGCACGCATACCGAAGGCGGCAGAACGCCAGGCGATGTGTTTGATTGCTTCCAAAGCAGCGGTCCCTTCCGGGGAAAAAAAAGAGACATGTATGAAGGGGGTATCAGGGTGCCATTTATCGTGAAATGGCCAGCTATGGTGAAAGCAGGTTCCACCTCCGACTTCGTAGCCGCGTTCTGGGATATATTGCCCACGTTTACTGAAGTGGCGGGCGGAAAACCCGTTGCCAAAAGCGGTCTTTCCATTCTTCCTTCGCTGAAGGGAGAACACCAGCGGCCGCATAGTGTGTTGTACTGGGAATTTTACGAAGGCGGTTTTAAACAGGCTGTGCGGTTTGGCAACTGGAAAGCGATCCGTTTTTACAACAATGAAAAACCACTGCGAACCGAGTTGTACGATCTGGGCACTGATCCGGGAGAGAAAAACAATATCTCCGCAGGTTATCCTTCCAAAGTAAAAGAGCTTGAACAACTCATGGACAAAGAACATACAAAACCAGAAAGCAACAGCTTTCACCTCGGTATATAACGGCGTTCGCGATCAGCAAACGATTGCGCGTCTGCCTTCAGTTATCTTGATAAAAAAAATACGCAAACGGTTGAAACAACTATTTCAATCGTTTGCGTATTTCTCTTTTAAGGCGCTGTAATGCCTGCCAGTACTGGTTTTGTTAAAAAAATGCCAACTTCACAATACACAGTTGGAACCGAACTGTGTTGACAGCCAAACCCCTGTATGCCTTACTGCAATTAACCAACCCTACCGTTTATTAATTACTCAAAAAACCAAAACTAATGCGAAAAGTTAGAGGAGGTGTCGTGTCCCTAACATGCCTGTTTTTTCTGTTGGCATGTATTGATCCGCTGATGGCGCAAACGCGTAAGATCAGTGGTATTGTACAGGACGGCAAAACCAACGCCCCGCTGGAAGGGGCCACTATCCAGGTGAAAGGAACCGATGTAAGTACTACTTCCTTATCAGGAGGGAACTTTTCCCTGAATGTTCCGGAAGGAAAAAATCAACTTGTAGTCTCTTATGTGGGGTTTAAAACCCAGACCTTCTCGCTGAAAGCGGGTGAAGCTACCATTACTGTAAAACTTGAAGACGCGGGCTCATCTCAGATGAGCGATGTGGTGGTGGTAGGTTACCAGAAACAATCCCTGCGTAAAACAACCAGTGCCGTGCAACTGGTGTCCGGTAAAGAAATTGAAAACATGCCCGCGCCCAGTTTCGACCAGATGTTGCAGGGACGGGTTGCCGGTGTTAACATTCAGAACTTTACCGGTGAACCAGGCGTGCGGAATACCTTTACCGTTCGTGGTAACACAACTATTGTTACAGACCTGAACAGTGGTGTGGATGAAGCCAGAACAATGAGTACGCCCTTGTACGTGATAGACGGAATTCCCATGTCTGTTACAGACCTGGAAGGAATTGGCAGTACAGGAACCAACTTCCTCGCCGGCATCAACACCAATGACATCGAAAGCGTGGTGGTGCAGAAAGACGCCGCGGCCACCGCTGTATGGGGCTCAAGGGGCGCCAACGGAGTGATCGTCATCAAAACAAAAAGGGGCCGTTCAGGTAAACCGCAACTGCGTTTTTCTTATTACACCGGTCTCACGCAGAAACCCAAATTGCTACCCACACTGGGTGGCGCGGATGAACGCCGGGCAAAACTGGCGCTGTTCAACGAATACGGGACTTTCGCCCAGCAGGCCAATATCCCGCAGATATTGAGTGATAGCCTTAATCCTTATTTCAACAACGCTACCGACTGGCAGGAAATGTTCTATCAGAATGGTAACGTAAACAATGCCGACCTTAACCTTTCATCAGGCAACGACCAGGTGAACTACAGGCTCGGTGTCAACTTCTATGATGAAGCCGGTATCGTACGCAACACTGGTTTCAAACGCTTCTCCATACGCGGAAACTTCGATTTCAAGGTGAGCCCCAAACTGGATGTGAACCTGAATATTTCCGCTTCCCGCATGGATAGAAAAAGAGGATTGGGAAGAGGCAGGAACGATGTTTTGCCCATCAACCTCGGACAGATGCCCTCTTCCTTATACATGGTGTCGGAAGAACAGAAAGCCTTCTACTACGGACAGTTCGATGATATAAAAGATAAGAACCAGTCTGACCTGCTCTCCCTCTATCTCCAGGGCAACTATGATATCGCCAAAGGCTTTGAATACAGCTTCCAGGGCTCTGTTTCTAAAACAACCGACCGCCGGGACAGGTTCCAGCCTACCTATATCACGGGCGACCGTTCTTTCGCGGAAAGCAACAATGGTAATTTCGAATCTTATTACCTGGCCAACGTACTTACTTATTCCAAAACGTTTGGTGAAAAACACAACCTCGGACTGGTAGGTACCCAGAGTTTCCAGTTTGATACCCGCTCCGGAAGCACGGTAGGAGGGTATAATGTGCCCGACGACAACATCCAGGTGGTGTCAGGGATTCCACAGCAGGACTTGTATGGCTCTTCCTATATTCAGAAAGCAGGACTGCTTTCAGCGATGGGACAGGTTTCCTACGATTATGACCAGAAGTATATCCTGAACTTGTCGTGGAGAGCGGACGCTTCGTCCAGGTTCGGCTCCAGTACCAAATGGGGGTATTTTCCCGCTGTATCTGCCGCCTATATTATTTCTGATGAATCTTTCATGAAGAACGTGAGCTGGCTCGATATGCTCAAACTACGTGGCAGCTATGGTTTGTCTGGCACCATGCCCGACGATTTCTATGCGCCTTTCAACGTATGGAACCTTTCACAGGGAACTTACAACGGAACCGTGATGGCCACACCTTCTTTCACCAAGCCGATCACGCAGCCCGACCTTACCTGGAACAAATCGAAACAAACGAATATTGGGGTTGATGTAGCACTGTTGCAGAACCGGATCAGTTTTTCACTGGATATCTACCGCAGGTACACTTCTAATCCCATCCTGCAGTTTCCTTTCCCCTTCTTCACAGGATATACCAGTGTAACCTACAATGCGCCGGTGAAGTTGCTGAACGAAGGTCTTGACCTCAGTTTTACCAGCAGGAACCTCAACAAGAAGAGCGCCGTACAGTGGAACACGATTGTGAACCTCAACCTGAACGAGAACCGCATCGCTGAACTGCCCAACGGCAACAGGAGTTTCTTCCTCGATTCTTACGGGTACAACCAATCGCTGGTATTCTCTGTGGGTGGACCTACCTATGGATGGGCGCAGATGCTATATAGAGGCGTGTACAACAGGCTCGACCAGATACCTGTGAATCCTGTTACCGGACAAAAACTCTCCTACTTCAAAACCTATAACCCCGTATTGCCCGGTTACCCGATCTGGGTGGACGTAAACAAAGACTGGGATGTGTGGAGCGATGAAGACCGCGGGGAACAATATGGCGACCTGGTACCAACAGGAAATCCCAATCCCAAACTTACAGGCGGTTTCACCAATGAGTTCACGTACAAGAATTTTTACTTCAGCGTACTTTGTACGTTTACCCTTGGCCGTGATATCATCAACAACTTCGACGCGAACCAGTTCGCGAACGTATGGAACTACAGTGGAAATACACTCGCTGATTTTGGCAACACCAGGCTGCCCGACCTCACCGGAAGGAATTACTGGACACCAACCGGCGCCGCGAAGGACCCCGCTTATTCCGCCAATTTCCCCTCACTCTCCCCTTACGGCGGCCACTTCTACGAGTTTCTCCCTTTCTCCACCATGTGGAACGAAGACGGAAGCTACCTGAAGATCAGGAACATCTCCATGGGGTACACGCTTCCACGGAGCTTTATTGACCGGCTTAAACTGAAGAACGCCAGGGTGTACAGCATCATCGATAACATTTACGCGTTCCAGCGCTCCAATGTTCCTGATGCCGAACTGGTGAGCCCGCAGGGTGAATACAGGGGCGGTGCATACCCGCTGCCACGGAAATACACACTTGGATTAGAAGTTACATTTTAAAAGTTCAAACCGAATTCAATATGAAACGGAACAATAAACTGAAATACCTTGCGGGAGCGCTGCTGCTGGGCACCTCACTCGTTTCCTGCAAGAAATACATTGACCTGGCACCGGAAGACGCCACTTACGACCAGGTATTCTGGAGTACAGGAGATAACGTGGATAAAGCCATTTCAGGCGCTTACGGATTAATCAGAACCGCTTTCAGGGATACCAGGTCCTATTTTACCCTCGGTGATTTGCCCGCAGATGAGTTTATCCTCGATGCAGGCACATTCTGGAATTACCAGGATTTGCTCGCCACCAAACAATACCATTACAGCTACGCGCCTTACCTTGAGGACGCGCTGCACAACTGGACCCGCTTCTACGGCATCATCAACCAGTGTCACCTGATTGTAGAAAACGGTGAAAAAATTCCGGTAGCAAAGTACAAGGGCGGACAGGAACAGAAGAACGCGTTCGTAGGCGAAGGCCATTTCCTGCGCGCTTATATTTACTTCTACCTCACCAAAGTTTGGGGCGAACCCGTTATTACAAGGGAGTCACTCAAAAACCCTACAGATGTTCAGCCCATACCGCGTTCTACCGATCAGGAAGCGCTGGAGTACTGCATCAGCGATCTGAAAAAAGCGGCTGCTTTGCTGGATTTCAATAAAGGCACTGCCTCCGCCAGGATTCGTGCCGATAAAGGGGCCGCCTGGGCGATGCTGGCGCATGTATATGCATGGAAAAGAGATTTTGCCACCGCCAAACTCTATTGTGATAGTGTGATTGAAAGAGGCGGTTATACACTGGAGCCCATGGCCAGTTATGCGAACATCTGGAAAGGCACATCCGGAGAAAGTATTCTGGAACTGTTCATGAAATATGATGCCGCCAATCAATCGGAATCAAGTGCAGGTTTCTTTGGAGATTTCCTCGCCGATCCGCTGATCCGCAACAAAGGCATCAATACCTCCTGGCGCGTAAACGAAGACCTCTTCAACCAGTTGTACGATCCTTCCGACCTCCGGGCGCAGCAGGTGTTCACCGCCGTTCTGGGAGAAAGCCTCCTCACCAAGTACGCCAACGTGAATTACTTCGATCCCAACAGACCCAATACTTACGTGGTAGACAATAACCTGGTGTTGCTGCGCTTGTCCGACATCCACCTGCTGCGCGCAGAAGCCCTGTTTGAAGAAGGAAATTCTACCGCCGCGCTTTCCGATATGAATGTTATCCGCCAGCGTGCAGGCCTGGATCCGCTTACAGTACCCGCGGACCTTACAATCGATGAGATTTATGATGAACGCGTGCGGGAATTGTATGGAGAAGGTCATGTTGCTTTCGACAAGATCAGAATGCTTATCACTAATCCCGATAAAAGAAGCGCGCTGCCTGAACCATATACCACCGAAAGGGTGGATAAGAAAGGTTACAACTGGCCGCTCGCCATGCGAAAATTATTGCCGCAGAATGTACTGCTCACCCAAAACGAATGGTGGAAAAATCACTAAAAGCGCTTAAAATGAAATACACACCCATATTATTGCTGGTGCTTACCTTAGCCATAAGCGCCACCTCCTGCAAACGAGACGACTATTTCAGCGGCAAGGATACCCACAACGCGAAAGTGGAGATGTCCACCTACGATTTTCTGAAAGCCCATCCGCAGGGCTTGTTTGACACGTTACTGCTGCTGGTCGATAAAGCCGGACTCAAGGATAAAATCAACCAGAGCAACACTACTTTCTTCGCACCAACCGATTACGCGATCACCAATTACCTTAACAGGCGGGTATTACAGGAACAGAATATTGATCCGTTCAGAAAATGGACCATTGATTCACTTATTAAGTATGAATTGCCCAAGTTCACGGATTCCATCAATGTGTACCTCGTGAACCAACCCCTCAGCTTTGATAAACTCACGGAGAACGGGCTGGTAACACCCACCCTTAAAACAGGTGCCAACGCGGTTACTTCCTGGGAATTCACTAACGATGCCAACCTGGGGTATAACCCAAACGTAGGTTCCTTCCCGCGCATCGTGTACTACGCGCTGTTGCTGAGAGACGTACCACCGCCAATAGTTTCAGCGGAACTTACCGCTACCGATGCCAGAAGGGTGCGTGTACAAACGGCAGGCATCCAAACCAATACCGGAATGGTGCATGTGCTGAACAACGGACACACTTTATTCTTCAGATAGTAAAAACATTCGTATGAAAATTCGCGCTATTCTAAATATATGTGTTATCGCAGCGGGTATTGCCGCCGCCTCTTCCTGTAAAAAACTACCCGATGGGTTTTTAAGTCCGATTGTGCGGTACGAAGAGGATCCCATTATCATACAAAGGGGAAGGGTGAAAGTGAGTTCCGCATTGAATTTCGATGGTTCTTCCAAACCTGCTACCGTTAAGTTGCTGCATATCTATGATGCGAAGACCGGTGTTAATGTGGATGAAATCTTCAATAAAAAATACCCGTTGAAAGTATGGAAAGGATTGTACGATCCTAAAACGGATACCACCCTGGAACTGATTGCTGCCAAACAGGAAACGCAGGAATTGAGTCCGATTATCGTGAATCCTTTTTCGGGACAACTCGAAGCCAACTTTACGACGATCAATTTACCCGTGGGCGAATACGAATTCGACCTTGAAATCACCAATGCCGCAGGCAGGAACGTGTACAACAAAATCGGTCGCTTTAATATCGTGGATGCGAAACCGTACGAGGCGCATCCTGAAATAGGCACACCTTACAACAGGATGATTGTGGTGGGAAATGAAGCGCAAGGAACAAATCTGCTGAACCCGATAGTTACCATTACCAGGGTGGCCGATGAACCCAATGTGGTGGCCGTGAAATTTGTAGATAAGAACGGGGTTGCTTTTAATCCTTCCGCTGGAGAAATTCAAAGAAGGCCTAATACGGGCAATAATCCCACGCCGCCCTTCCTGCAAACCCTTCAGGATTATTCGTTGAAAACAACGTTGTTCAACGACAGGATGGAGTTTTCTTATGGCGTTACGCCTTTTCCACTTGCTTCACTGGGCAATGGGTTTAATATCTATTATAGAATACCCACACAGTATTTTTCACACGATAACCAGGTAGCTTATCCCGATGGAAAATATTCCGCGAACCCGAGGTTCGTTTTCAGAGGATATGTGCCGGGTAAGTATGAAATCAATTTCAAATTTGTGGACCTGGTCAGGAAGCCCTGAGCATCAGGCATAGCGAACGGAGGTGGTTTTCCCTGACCACCTCCGTTTTATTTTACATACTCCCCACCCATTCCCGGAACTGCGCCGCGTTCTCCTGGCTTACCGTAATCTCTTCGTGTGAAGGAAGTGTA
>CAMLPA010000051.1 GCA_946481605.1 uncultured Flavihumibacter sp.
TGCAACTGCACTATTCGGAAATGCGGAACAAACCGCGTACTAAGAAGTACCTGGATGAGTTGCGTGATATCCAACTTCAATTCGAAAAGCGGGAACGGCAACTCAACCAGGTGAATGTGATCGTGCAATCCCTTCTGGAAGAAAAGGATATGGATGCTGTGATGGAGGAAGTGAGCAAACTGCATCGTCCGTTGTTCCCTGATAAAACAATAGAAGAACCGGATCAACTTCCTGCTCCCAAACCAGTGAAAGTGCCCAAAGGTGAGACCAAACGCATTAGTCTGGCCATGTTCAAAGAAGGCATAAGCATCTCCGAGATCGCCAAAGAAAGAGCGCTTGCCGTAACCACCATTGAAGGGCATATCGCCTCTTACGCAGGCACATCCGAAATTGATATATCTTCCCTGATAACAACGGAAAAGCTCAACACCATCGCTGAAAAATTGCTCGCAGCGGAGCAGTTTTCCCTTTCTGCCATTAAAGAACAACTGGGGGATTCGTTCAGTTACTTTGAAATCAAGTGCGCAGCGGCATATATCCGGTTTCAGGAAACGGGCAGCAGTTCATAATACAGGGAAACCAGGCCCGTATCGTAAGGAACCGTTTTCTTTAACTTTAGTTTTACGCGCCCATTGAGGTCCTTAAATAACGGTTTTCCAGCGCCTAAAACAATGGGGTGCATGGCGAGCATGAGTTCGTCTACCAGTCCTTCATTCATCAGTAATGTTGTGATGGATGCTCCGCCGTAGAGCCAGATGTTTTTTCCTGGTTCGGCTTTTATTTTTTTCACCTTATTTACGATATCATCCGAAATGTACGTTACGCCTTGTTCCTGCTGAGGATTACGGGAGAAGACGTATTGCTTCATGGAAAGAAAGGCGTTCCAGAAGCTGCTTTTTTCCTGTGCATCACTGGAAGGGATATGCGCTTTAAAGAGATCGTAGCTTTTTCTTCCAAAGAAGATGGTATCGGTTTGTTGGAGAAATTCGTTCATGCCGTAGTCCTGGTCGGTGAAGCACCAGTCGAATTCACCTTTGGGGCCTTCGATGAGGCCATCTAGGGAGGTGGCAAGTTGGAGAATGAGTTTACGCATTGGGATATGTTTTTTTGCGAAGAAAGGTATGGTGGGTGACAACGGTATGGCAGTTGGGGGGGGGAGGGAATTTTCCAGATTTATTGATATGTAAATTGAAAATGTTTAAATTTATCTAACCCCACTTAAGATTCTTCAAGAAATCCTTAAACTATGCTCTACACTATTGCTCAGCCAAAAATTCGGTGTTATTACACACACAAGGAAAATGACTTCATAAAACAAAAAAGCCCCCGTCAAAGTCGAGGGCAACTTAATGTTTTCACAACGGAATAATCCTTATTGTGATTTGCTTCGTGTGCAATATAAGCAAAAATCAATATTATAAATCCCAGGCAAATTTTATTTTAAATGCCGACACATTTACGGTAATCCGTAATATTTAGCAAGGAAATCAATTTACATTCATCCCAAACTGCTTAACAAAATGTCAAGAAAACATATATTAGGACTTGATCTTGGCACAACCTCAATTGGATGGGCCAAAGTAATAGAAGACGATCAAGAGACAGGTTCCTCTATTGAATCAATCGGAGTTCGTGTAAATCCATTGTCTACAGACGAACAAACAAACTTCGAAAAAGGCAAACCAGTTTCTGTGAACGCTGACAGGACCCTTAAACGGAGCATGCGCCGCAATCTCAGCAGGTACAAACTTCGTCGTAAAAATCTGATAGAGATCCTTACAGAAAATAAAATTATAACATCAGATAGCATCCTTTCGGAAGACGGTAAAACAACCACCCATTCCACGTATGGTTACATGTCAGCCGCAACAACCGAAAAGATACCACTTGATGCATTCGCAAGAGTATTGTTGGCCATCAATAAAAAACGGGGTTATAAAAGCAGCAGAAAAGCAAAGAATACTGACGAGGGGCAACTTATTGATGGGATGGCCGTAGCAAAAATATTATACGAGGAGCAACTCACACCCGGACAACTGTGTTTAAGATTACTTAAAGAGGGTAAAAAACATCTCCCCGACTTTTACAGATCAGACCTTGAGGCAGAGCTGGATAAAGTCTGGCAATTTCAACAACAGCTCCATCCAGACATTTTAACTTCCGATTTCAGAAAGCACCTGGAAGGAAAAGGCCAACGCGCCACATCAGCAGCATTCTGGGGGAAATATGGGTTTAATACAGCGGACATAAAGGGAAGTCGAGACGAAAAGAAATTAAAAGCGTATGAACTGCGCAGTAATGCAGTTCGAGCCACATTATCCAAGGAAGTAGTTGCTTACGTGATTACTGAAATCAACAATGATTTAAACAAATCCAGCGGTTACCTTGGCGCAATCAGCGACCGCAGTAAAGAACTCTATTTCAACAATGAAACGGTTGGGCAATATTTATACAGGCAAATACAAAAAAATCCCCATACCCGATTAAAGGGGCAGGTATTTTACCGGCAGGATTACATGGATGAATTTGAACGTATTTGGGAAACTCAGGCGAAGCATTATCCTTTGTTGACGCCACAACTTAAGGAACAAATAAGAGATATTGTCATTTTTTACCAACGAAAACTAAAGTCGCAAAGAGGATTAATCAGCTTTTGCGAATTTGAGAGTAAGGAAATAGAAATCAAAAAAAACGGGCAGATACAAAAGAAGAATATTGGTTTAAAAGTCGCCCCAAAATCTTCCCCCCTTTTCCAGGAATTTAAGATATGGCAGGTATTAAACAACCTTCAATTTAAACACAAAACAACTAAACAGATTTACGTTCCAGACCTTGAATCCAAGCAAATTCTTTTTAGCGAACTCAACATCAAGGGCAATCTGAAAGCGACAGAGGCCATCAAATACATTGGATACAATCCCAAAGAATGGGATGCTAATTATAGGATATTGGAAGGCAATCATACAAATCAGTCATTGTTCAACGCTTATCTTCGGATACTAGAAATGGAAGGGTATAATGAAGATTTACTGAAACTTGCCGGAAGCGACAATATAGATGTGGGAACCATCGAAAAACCTGCATCAGAAATACTTAAAATGATTGAATCCATCTTTGAGATGATGGGCATAAATACAGGAATTCTTCATTTTGATGCTGAACTAAACGGGAAAGAATTTGAGAAGCAACCCGCTTATCAATTATGGCACTTGCTATATTCAATAGAAGATGATTCGAAAAAGCACGAACAGGAAGATGTCTTTTTGTATGGCAATAATGATATTGGTTTAAAGAAAAAGCTTTGTGAGAAATTTGGTTTTCAACCTTCACACACCAAAATATTGGTAAATGTTGCATTCAATAGTGATTATGGGAGTCTTTGCAGCAAAGCCATACGAAAAATAATTCCGTACATAAAAGAAAACAAATACAGCGAAGCTTGCAAACTTGCCGGCTACAACCATTCAGAAGCCTCACTAACAAAGGAAGACAATGCCAATCGAGTATTAAAAGAACGCTTAGACCCCTTGAAAAAAAATGAACTGCGTAGCCCTGTCGTAGAGAAGATATTAAACCAGATGGTAAATGTGGTTAACACGCTGATTGATGAAGAAAATAAAAAACTAAAAGCCAAGGGGCATACAGCAAATTTCCATTTCGATGAAATACGCATTGAGCTGGCGCGGGAGTTGAAAAAAAATGCTGCTGAGCGCGCAGAAATGACAACGAACATCAATGAAAGTAAAATCAGGCATGAGAAGATTATCAAGATTCTTCAATCTGAATTTTTCATCCATAATCCAACCAGGAAAGATATCATCCGTTATAAACTTTATGAGGAACTAAAAAACAACGGCTACAAAGACCTTTACACGAATACATATATTCCCAGAGAAAAGCTATTCAGCAAAGAAATTGATGTGGACCACATTATTCCACAAATGAGTTTATTTGATGATAGCTTTTCCAACAAAACCGTTATCTACAGAAAAGAAAACCAGGAGAAAGGAAATCAGACTGCTTACGACTTCATTTTGAGCAAATACGGAGAAGACGAGGCTACAGCATTCGTAAACCGTATTACTGCCCTTTTCGAACTGGGTAAAAAAAGTAAGGAAGAAGGCATTTCAAAAGCCAAGCTACAGAAACTGCAAAAAAGACAAAGCGAAATAGGAGAAGGCTTTATTGAACGCGATTTGCGGGAAAGCCAGTACATCGCTAAAAAGGCTAAAAACATGCTTTTATCTATTACAAGAAATGTAGTAGCAACCTCAGGCGAAGTAACAGCCAAATTGCGGGAAGATTGGGGCCTGGTAAATATCATGCAGGGAATTAATATGCCGAAATTCCGGGCTTTGGGGCTTACCGAAATGATCGACAAAAAAGATGGTGGCCAAAAAGAACGTATCGTAGATTGGAGTAAGCGCAATGATCACAGGCACCATGCAATGGACGCTTTGGTTATCGCATTCACAAAACGCAACCATATACAATACCTTAACTATCTCAATGCGAGAAAAGACGAAGGGCATAAACTTCACAATAACATTCTTGGCATTGAGGATAAAGAAACTGAACTAATTATTGATGATCTCGGCAGACGTAAAAGAAAATTCAGGCTTCCAATACCTAACTTCAGGGAATTAGCCCTAGAACACCTTGAAGGTGTACTGGTATCACATAAAGCAAAAAACAAAGTTGTCACCAAAAACAAAAATAAAATCCAGACGGCCAAAGGTGATAAGATAAAAATAGAACTTACCCCCAGAGGCCAGCTACATAAAGAAACAGTTTATGGGAAGTACAGGTACTACGTAAGTAAAGAAGAAAAAATAGGCACTAAGTTCGACGAAAGCATAATTAACCAAGTAAGCAACTCCATTTACCGTAAAGCTTTAATGGAAAGGCTTGTATCGAACGACAACGATCCTAAAAAGGCTTTTGGCGGGAAAAATGCGCTCAGCAAAAACCCTATTTATCTTGATAGTGAAAAAAAGCAACCCTTGCCGGAGAAAATCAAACTTACATGGCTGGAAGATGATTTTTCAATCAGGAAAGATATTAACCCTGGGAACTTTAGTGATGTAAAGTCTATAGAAAAAGTACTTGACCACGCGGTTAAAAAAAAACTTTTTGAACGGCTTAACGCGTTTGATAATGATCCCAAGAAAGCTTTCAGCGACCTCGAAAAGAACCCTATCTGGATGAATGAGGCCAAAGGTATAAGCATTAAAAGAGTAAAGATCAGTGGCGTTAAAAACGCTACCAATCTTCACTATAAAAAAGATCATCTGGGAAGGCAAATTAAATCTTCCGATGGCAAGTTAATTCCTGTTGACTTTATAAGTACTGGTAACAATCATCATGTTGCTATTTATAGAGATCAAGAAGGCAATTTGCAGGAACGTGTAGTATCCCTTTTCGATGCAGTCCAACTTTCAAACAGTGGGTTTCCCGTTGTTGATAGGAATTATAACCAAGAGGCAGGATGGAAGTTTTTATTCTCAATGAAGCAAAATGAGTATTTTTTATTTCCAAATGAAAAAACAGGATTTAATCCATTTGAAATAGACCTGTTAAACCCTCAAAAAAATACGGTCATTAGCCCAAATTTATTTAGAGTGCAAAAAATCACAACTGGAGATTATTGGTTCAGGCACCACTTAGAAACATCCGTGGAATCCAAAAAAGAACTTAAAGACATTACGTTTAAACGACTTAGCCTAGCAGGCATTCAAAACATAGTGAAAGTAAGAATCAACCACATTGGACAAATCGTTGGAGTTGGGGAATACTAGTAGGCCAAACGCCGTTACAAAAGCATGCCATCTATTTACTCAAAATCAGCACATCGAAATAGTTATTTTACGGAAAACCGTTTTTTTGACCCCCATATCTTAACTACGTTTATTGCGAAATTCAACCTGCAGCCTTTTCTGAATATCCATTTAAACTGAATGGATATTCAGAAAGGAAGGCCTGCTTTTTGAAATACCTTGAATAAACTATTCTTTCCAAAGGAACGATTCTGAAGCAATAGTCTAAACTTAAGGAGACATTCGCAATGGCACTTTATTCAAACATCACCATCCCGCAGGCTACGCTCATCCAAAATGAGCTCCGGGAAAAACTGGATATTACCGAACGGGATTTAAACATCTCCACCATCGGCGGAGCAGATATATCCCTGAATTTATACAGTTCTACCATTTACGCGGGCATTATCCTGCTTTCTTTCCCAAGCCTAACTCCTATCGCCTATTCCCTCGTTAAAGCTGAAACACATTTCCCTTATGTACCGGGCTACCTGGCTTTCAGAGAAGTGCCAGCACTTACTGAGGCCTGGCAACAAATGCCCATTAAACCAGACGTACTCATCGTAGATGGGCACGGTATCGCACACCCAAGGCGAATGGGTATAGCTGCACATTTTGGCGTACATACCGGACAACCCAGCATGGGCTGCGCCAAAAAGATTCTTTTCGGAAAATATGAAGAACCAGATATTGAACAAGGTTCATTCAGTCCAATACTATACAAAGAGGAACAGGTCGGTTATGCCTTTAGAAGTAAAGGAAAAACAGCGCCCGTATTCATTTCCCCAGGCCATGGGATGGGCATGAAAAACAGCCTGGGAATCATCAGACAGTGTACCGGAAAATACAGGATACCAGAACCCACCCGCCTTGCGCACGAACTGGTGAACAAGTTCAGAAGAGGCGAACTGAAAGAAGGCTTTTCACCATTATAAATCACTAGTAAATACCATTAACCCCTATCACCATGGACTTCAAAGACAAAATCAAACTGCTCGCGGAAAGAGTTGCCAAACTCAAAGACCAGATTAAAACCGAAGAAGCTACCAAGAACGCCTTCATCATGCCCTTCATCAGCGAGTTGGGCTATGATGTATTCAACCCAATGGAAGTAACCCCGGAACTGGTAGCGGATATCGGCATCAAACAGGGAGAAAAGATAGATTACGCCATTCTGAAAGATGGCGACCCAATCATCCTGATCGAATGTAAATGGAACGGCGCTCCCTTAAACGTAAACAACGCGTCTCAGTTGTTCAGGTATTTCCATACCACCAAAGCAAAGTTTTCCATTCTCACCAACGGTATTGAATACCGTTTCTACACTGATCTCGTAGAAGCCAATAAAATGGACGAAAAACCCTTCTTCGTATTCGACATAACTGATATCAAAGACAACCAGATCGAAGAACTAAAGAAGTTTCACAAAAACTATTATGATTTCGAAAACATCGTCAGTACAGCGAATGAATTGAAATACACGAATGAACTGAAAACACTCATTCATAATGAAATCGCCAATCCCGGACCGGATTTCGTGAAGCATTTCGCCAGGCAGATCTACAGCGGCACCATCACGGCAAAAGTGCTGGATCAGTTCACCAACTTCACCCGGAAATCATTTACGCAATACATCAACGACCTCATCAACGACCGCCTTCGATCAGCGCTTTCTAAAGAAACGGAGAGCCAGAAAGAAACAGAAGCAGCGCCGGAAATGCTCCCTCCTACCGATAGCATTGTAACCACCGCAGAAGAGCTGGAGGCATTCTATATCGTAAGGGCCATACTCCGTGCGCAGATTGATGGCAACCGCGTGCACCACAGGGATGCCCTCTCCTACTTCGCCATTCTCCTGGACGATAACAACCGGAAAAGCATCTGCCGTCTTTACCTCACGAATACCCGTAAACAGATCGGTATTTTTGATGAACAGAAGAAAGAAACCAAATACGAACTTAAAACCCTGGGTGATATTTACCTGTACGCAGATCAGTTGCTGAATACAGTTGCTGTGCTCGACAAACAAAAACAAGTGGCGGAAGTGAAAGAATAGCAGAAGCATTATTCTTTATTAAAAATTCACCGTCATGATTAAACGCACGCTTTATTTTGGGAATCCGGCTTATCTGAAAACGGCCAATGAACAATTGATTGTGGAAATGCATGATTCAGGTGAAACCAAACCGATGCCGATAGAAGACATTGGCATCCTCATCCTGGACAACGCCCAAATCACCATTACACAGGTACTGATGGCAAAATTACTGGCCAACAATACAGCCCTGATCACCTGCGACCATACGCACCATCCTGTTGGCTTGCTGCTGAACCTGGATGGCAATAATTTACAAAGCCAGAAATTCAAGGAACAGATTGACGCTTCTGTTCCACTTAAAAAGCAACTCTGGCAGCAAACGGTGGCGCAAAAGATATACAATCAGGCAATGGTGCTGAAGAGCCAAAGAGCTGAAAACAAACTTTTACTCAACCTTTCAAAAGAAGTAAAAAGTGGCGATTCGGAAAACTATGAGGGTCAGGCCGCCGCTTATTACTGGAAACATGTGTTCCCCGATTTCCTGGAATTCCGCAGGGAAAGGTTTGGCGAAAATCCCAACAACCTGCTCAATTACGGCTACGCCTTACTGCGGGCGATGGTAGCCAGGAGCCTGGTGGGTTCCGGCCTCCTGCCAACGCTGGGCATCCATCACCGGAACCAGTACAACGCGTATTGTCTGGCCGACGATATCATGGAGCCTTATCGTCCTTACGTAGACAAGGTGGTATGTGGGATCATCCGGCAAAATGGAAAATTCCTTGAGATGACCCCTTCGATGAAAACGGAATTGCTGAAAATCCCTCAAATGGATGTTAAGATCAACGGGCAGAAAAGTCCGATGCTGATGGCCATTCAACGTACCACCGCTTCATTGTCGAAATGTTTTGAGGGCGTGAGCAAAAAAATCATCTATCCGGTGATGGAGTAATCATGTATGAACGGCTTAACGCATACAGAATCATGTGGGTATTAGTATTCTTCGACCTGCCCACAGAAACGAAAAAAGACCGGAAAATCTACTCTAAATTCCGGAAAGATATTCTTGCGGACGGGTTCCAGATGTTTCAGTTCAGTATATATCTGCGGCATTGCAGCAGCCGGGAGAACGCCGATGTGCATATTAAACGGGTGAAAAAGATTCTTCCTGAAAAAGGTCATGTGGGGATTATGTGTATTACGGACAAGCAGTTCGGGATGATGGAGATTTTCCGGGGTCATGAAGCGGTTGAAGGGCCGGAAACAGTGCAGCAGTTGGAGTTATTTTAAAGAATCAGGATTGAAAAAACGAGGATAAAACTCATTTTTTCAATCCTGATTTTGGGTTTAAGTTCTTGATGACTAGCTGGTTAGAGCGTTTGTGTTGTCGAAGAACTAATGTACATAATAATTTGAAAGCAAATCACAACTTTGTCGGCGCTGTTACGCATCATTGCAGGGTTGTCGAAGAACTAATGTACATAATAATTTGAAAGCAAATCACAACTGCTTTCGCGATTGTCTCGTGTGCTTCGATGTTGTCGAAGAACTAATGTACATAATAATTTGAAAGCAAATCACAACTTAAGCGCCCATTCAATCACTGGATGACGAGTTGTCGAAGAACTAATGTACATAATAATTTGAAAGCAAATCACAACATCTGTTGTGTGATCAAAAATTTTACCTCGTTGTCGAAGAACTAATGTACATAATAATTTGAAAGCAAATCACAACGGGGGTAACACTCAGGACATTGTGGACGAAGTTGTCGAAGAACTAATGTACATAATAATTTGAAAGCAAATCACAACTAGTTGTTGCGCTGTCACGTTTGCGGGCATGTTGTCGAAGAACTAATGTACATAATAATTTGAAAGCAAATCACAACCGTAAATACCGATGACACAAACAACAGGGCGTTGTCGAAGAACTAATGTACATAATAATTTGAAAGCAAATCACAACCTTTCGACTACCTTAACAAAATAGTAAAGGTTGTCGAAGAACTAATGTACATAATAATTTGAAAGCAAATCACAACTAAGGGTTACAAGGCCTTTCGCGCAGTTCGTTGTCGAAGAACTAATGTACATAATAATTTGAAAGCAAATCACAACCTAACTTTCATGGTTATTGTTTTTAATTTGTTGTCGAAGAACTAATGTACATAATAATTTGAAAGCAAATCACAACTAACAACAAGACACATTGCCATTAGAATTAGTTGTCGAAGAACTAATGTACATAATAATTTGAAAGCAAATCACAACAGTTATGGCAGCGTGGCCGTTTCGTTTCTTGTTGTCGAAGAACTAATGTACATAATAATTTGAAAGCAAATCACAACAGCCCGATCCACAGATTTTTACCATATCTTGTTGTCGAAGAACTAATGTACATAATAATTTGAAAGCAAATCACAACCTTCAGCAATTCTTTTACGATGCCTTCCAGTTGTCGAAGAACTAATGTACATAATAATTTGAAAGCAAATCACAACTGAATTGCGCTTGTATTGAAAGCGAAAATAGTTGTCGAAGAACTAATGTACATAATAATTTGAAAGCAAATCACAACTTACCGTTGTCCGCTTCCTTACATACTCGAGTTGTCGAAGAACTAATGTACATAATAATTTGAAAGCAAATCACAACGGAATGACCGGGGGCAGATACTCCCCCACAATTCCGTATCTTACAACCTCCAACAAACGATCACGGCATGCAAACCAACAATTTCCTTCATAAAAAATTCAATATAAATCTCCCCATCTGGTCTGTACTTGCTCCTATCATATCCGTACTTATCTTTCTTACCAGCACGGAACCCCTCTCAGGAATCTGGGCTGCGGTAATGGCCATATCACTCATCAGCGTGGTGCTATCGGCAGTGCACCACGCCGAAGTAGTGGCGCATCGTGTAGGAGAACCTTTCGGAACACTTATCCTGGCTTTATCCATCACCATCATAGAAGTCTCGCTCATCGTTTCCATCATGTTAACGGAGGGCATACAAGGTTCCACCCTGGCAAGAGATACCGTGTTCGCAGCCATCATGATCATTCTTACCGGCATTATAGGTATATGCCTGCTGGTGGGCGGATTCCGTTACAAAGAACAGGTTTTCATGAAACAGGGTGTGAGCGCATCATTGGTGGCCATTACTGCTATTGCGCTGCTTACGCTGGTGTTGCCCAATTATACCACAAGCGAGACTGGCCCCTTCTACTCCAACAGCCAGATGATTTTTGTTGCCATCATTTGCCTGGTCATTTACCTGGGATTCGTTTTTGTACAGGCGATACGGCACCGCGACTATTTCCTGCCCGAAGGCGCCTCTTCCCTTGATGAAGAAACACATGCCCCGCCACCTTCCAACGCCACCACCGTTTCAAGCCTGCTGCTGTTGTTGCTGGCACTCGCTATGGTAGTGATGCTTTCTAAAAAACTTTCACCTGTTATTGAAAATATCGTGGTAAATATCGGCGCGCCTAAAAGCCTGGTTGGTATCATCATCGCCGCGGTAATCCTGCTTCCCGAAGGCATGGCCGCGCTCAGGGCCGCAAGAAAGAACAGGCTGCAAACCAGTCTGAACCTGGCGCTGGGATCAGCACTGGCCAGTATCGGACTCACCATCCCCGCGGTCGCCATCGTTACCTATTTCACGGGTTTTACGGTAACATTGGGGATCGATGCAAAATCCACACTGATGCTGATGCTTTCCCTGTTTATTGTAAGCCTGTCGTTCAGTTCAGGCCGGACCAATATTTTGCAGGGGATTGTGTTGCTGGTGATATTCGCTTCTTATTTGTTTACGACGATTGTGCCGTAAGCTGGCATTCAACTGCTTCAAATTAATTAAAAGAAAACAAGTATTTACTGCCTTATCCATCTATTCATTTTTTATACCTTCGCCCCAAAAAAATGAAACCTGTCCTCCTTACCCTGGCTATTCTCTTTCATCTTGCAGGCAAATCGCAACCCAAACCCTTTGAAGGCATCATTCATTACAAAGTGGCGCACACTTCAAAACTTACGGCTTTTTCTTCCGCGGATTTTGCAAGGGAGAACCCCGGAAACACCATCACGATATACATTAAGAACGGGAAAAAAAAGATAGTGGCAGGAGACTTTACCACCTATTCCTTCCCTGGCGAAACGAACAGTTACCGCATCGTTTCAGGCTTCGACACATTGTACACCGTTGAACCCGATACAAGCAAGCAGCAAAAAATTGAACAAAAAGCACAACATTCGACCATTGCAGGCTACGAGTGTGAGTCTGCCTCGTTTAAAGAAAGGATTTATACTTACGATTACTGTTTCGCACGGGATATTGTTTGTGATAAAAACAGCAACGATCCAGATATATGGCTCTCAAAGAAAGTATCCTGTATCTTTTCAGAACAGGTGTTCACCTGCACACAGGTAGAACCCCGACCATTAGATGACAGCATTTTCGCTTTGCCTGCTTTTCCACGTACAAAATACCAATATAATATGCATTACACGAAGGCTGAACTGCCCGGCGGGTGGGGCAAATATTTGCAGCGAACGCTCAACGCCGATCTTGCATT